>JASHSZ010000608.1 GCA_030040815.1 Streptosporangiaceae bacterium | reverse complement strand
TCGTATGTGTCCTACGGCGTCGGACGCGTCGCGGAGCGCCCGGTCGTCGAGCGGCTGGGCCGGTACCTGCTGATCACGAAGGCCGATCTGGACCGAACCGAGCGGTTCCTGGTCGGCCGCGGCGCGTGGGCGATACCGGTGGGCCGCGCGCTGCCGTTCGTGCGCTCCTTCACCGCGGTCGTCGCCGGTTTCGCCGGGGTGCCGGCGCTGCGCTTCGGCGTACTCAGCCTGATCGGGACGCTGATCTATGGCAGCGTGATCGCCAGCATCGGCTACGGCGTGGGGTCGGCCTGGCATACCGTCGAGCACGACCTGTCAGTGGCCGGGTACGTCGTGGCCGCGCTGGTAGTGGCCGCGATCGTGGCCTTTGTGCTCATCCGGGTGCGCGCGTTCCGCCGCGAGGCGGCCGCCAGGGCGTCCGAGAACACGGTCAGCCGGCGGAGTCCGGAGCGCTGACCGTTCCTCGCTCGCTGGAGCTTGCTGAACGCGAGGCGAGGCGATCTACAAGTTGCTCAAGGTGGTGGAGCCGAGGCTTGTCCATCCAGACCAGCTGCTGCCTGAGGTCGAGGTGTTTTCGTACACTTCCCCCGTCGTCCCGATGCCGAATATTTCCACGGTGTCGGCGTTGGGGTTGAAGACGGCGGCTGGAGTGCTGGTGAGCGCGCCACCTATGCTGACCCAGTTCGACCAGCCAGTGCCTGGCGTCCAGGTGTCTTCGTACACGGTCGGGGTCGACCCCGTCCCGGCGCCGAATACTTCCAGGTTGTTGGTGTTGGGGTTGTAGATGGCGGCTGGGCTGGTGCTGAGACCGCCGCCGAGGTTGTTCCAGCCCGACCACTTGCCTTCGGACGAGATCCAGGAATCCTCCTCCGGCGCGTTCTTGGTCGACGTTGACCTGGCGTAGACCTCCACGTTGCCGCTGGCCGGGTCGTAGAGGGCAGCCGGGGTTCCGGTGAAGGTGCCGGTGGTCATTACCTGCCAGCTCGACCAGCCGCTGGCCGGAGTCCAGGTGTCTACGTACATATCAGCCGTCGTTCCGATCCCGAAGACCTGCACGCCGCCGATGGACGGGTTGTACACCGCGGCCGGGCTGCCGGTGAGATCCCCGCCGAGGCTTTGCCAGCCTGACCACTTCTCTTCGGTGCGTATCCAGTAATCCTCTTCTGGAGTGCCGCTGGTGGACGTGGCGTAGACCTCCACGTTGCCGCTGGCCGGGTCGTAGAGGACGGCCGGGGTTCCGGTGAAAGAGCCGGTGGCCAGGGCCTGCCAGCCCGACCAGCCGCTGGATGCGTTGGCCCAGGAGTCTACGTACACAGAATCAGTCGTTCCGACCCCGAAGACCTGCTCGCTTCCGGTGTCGGGGTTGTAGATGGCAGCTGTGCCGCCGGTGAGCACGCCGTTCATGTTCTGCCAACCCGACCAGAGGCCGGTCGAGGGGCTCAGTGTGTCCTGATACTCGGTCCCGCTCGTCCCAGACGCGTACAAGTCCTGGTTGCCGGTCAGCGAGTCAAAGGCAGCTGGAGCTCCCGTAACTCCCGTCGCCGTGGGCGCGATAGTAAGGCTGTCCCAGATCTGGACGTCCGCGAGCTGTCCGGTGAGGTAGCTGCCATAGCCACCGGCGGACTGGCTAGCGCCGAGAACGAACGGTCCGGTCACGGCAGGCGGGGTGGCGTACAGGGAGGCGATTTCGACACCGTTGACGTAAAGGTCTAGGAGGTCGAGGTTGCCGACGGTGTCGTAGGTGAGGGTGAGGTTGATCCACATGCCTAGCTGTACGGTGCCTCCGGGCACGCTGGCGTAGCTGTCGGTGGTGGTCCCGCCGGTGTTGGCGCCGATCGACCAGTGATCGTTCGTGGTGGACGACACCTCGACCGAGGAGTCGTCGGTGCCGTTCAGGGAGAACACGGTGCCGCCGAGCGCGGACGGGTTGACCCAGGCGGAGATGGAGTAACTGCTGTCGGGGTTAAACACCGCGGCCGACGAGATCAGGTGGCCGCCGTTGCTGCCGTTAAAGGCGACGTCCGGGCTGAACATGGGGCCGCCGGTGTTCCAGTTCGTGCCGGTGTTGCCGGTCAGGTCCTGCGCGGTGTCCGTGGCGCCGGGCTGGTCAGTTGCCGCTGCGGTGCCGACAGATCCGCTGGTCCCCTCGTCCAGCAGCCAGGTGTGGTCGGCGGTGAGCAGGTCCTGGGTGCTTCCTGCCTGAGTCATGGTGGTGCCGTTCCAGTACCAAGACTGGACCTGGCCGGTGCCAGAGACGGTGACCAGCCCAGGCTCACCGTCGATCTCCGTGGCCTGGAAGGTGTCCAGAGTGGCGCCCTGGTTCCAGTCCGCGGAGATCTCGGTCTGGGCACCCGGCCCGCAAGCAGTTCCGCTGGCAGTGCAGCTCAGCGTCGCGGTGGGGTTGGTGTTCGTGAAGGTGCTTGTGTTGAACCCGCCGGTCGTCTCGCCGGTCAGGCCGGTCAGCTGCCATAGGTACAGAGCGCCGGTGGTCTTGTTCCACAGCCACATCTCGGTGCCGCTGGCGGCGGCCGGGGTGGTGTTGGCGGTGGTGATGGTCCAGTCAGTCCAGTCCATCGTGCCGTCGGGGCTGGTATTGGTCAGCTCAAACGGCAAGCCGTTGTAGTTGCCCGCGTCGAAGCTATTGTCGCCGTTGCTGTTTTCGAAGTAGGCCAGGTAGGCGCCGGCCTCGGTGTCGCTGAACAGCCCGATCTGGTCAGGGTAGTCCTCACAGGAGGACTGGCCGGCGCAGGAAACGTGGTAGGCGTTGACCAGCTGCAGCGGGTAGATGGCGATACCGCTGCCGGTGAAGTTGGTGTCGTCGAAGACATCGGTGAGTTGCGGCGGACCCACACCGGTGTCGACCGTGCCGTTACCGTTTCCTGGCAGGACGTAGACATTCGGAGTGCCTGGGTCGTAAGCCTCCACATCGTTGAACCCGGAGTCGGTGAACTCGCCGGTGATGACCTTCAGCCCATTCCAGGAGGCGGGATTCCCAGGCGACGCGGTGGGCTGGGGGCCGAGCGGCGCGATGTCGGTGGCAGGGAGGGTAACTGTGCCGTCGAAGCCCTTGCTGCCTGCCTGGCCGGTTGCGAGCCACAGCCCTCCCCCGGACGCTGTGCCGGTGGTGCCGTTGCCGACGGTGAGCAGGTCGGGGATGCCGTCGCCAGTCAGGTCCTGGTCGGCGGCGGCCGTGGTAGGTCGGCTGGCGCCAATATTGCACGAGCTGGCCTGGCCGATGTTTCCGCCAGGGCCGGTGGCTTCGACTATCAGAGTGTTGGTGAAGCCGGTCGGGGTGACGGTGATGGCCGCCGAGTAGGGGGAGCTGGTGCTGGCGTTAACGGTGACCGGGTTGCCGCCGTTGAGCTGGTAGGTGTAGCTGGTCGGCTCGGTCGCCGCGGTGGATGTGCCGTTGGGCTCCAGGGTGAAGCTGGCCGCCGTGCCGGCGGTGTAGGTCAGGGTGTCGCAGCCGGGGTTGCCCGCGGAGTCGAAGATCTGCGGCGCGCCGGGCACGGCGGTGGAGAAGATGAACGTGCAGCTGGCGGTCGGGGAGGACGGCACTGTCACACCCGTAGTGCTGTTGGAGACGCCGTCGGAGACGCTGGCGGTCCAGGTGATCGGCACCTGGTCGTTACTGCCGTCTTTACTGACCGCGTTTTCCAGGTCGGCGGCTTTCAGTTGCAGCGCTGCGGTGTTGCCGGCGGTGGCGGGCACGCTCATGGACGGGTTGGTGGCGAAGGTGTCGGCGGTGTTGCCGTCGGCGTAGGCGGTGTAGGTGACGGTGTAGCTGCCGGTGGCGGTGCCGTTGACGTCGGAGACCGTGGCGTTCAGGCTGACGTTGCCGTTGCCGAGCACCGAGGTGCCGGTTGCGCAGTTGGCGGCCGGGGAGGTGCTCAGCACCGGGGTGGCCGGGGTGTCGGCATAGGTGATCGACAGGGTGGCGTTGCCGCTGGGGCTGCTGTCGGGGTCGGCGAACTGCTTCCAGCCGGTCGGGTCAGTGGTGTCGGATGCCTTCAGCCCTATGGTCACGCCCGGCCAGCCGTCCGCGGCAGCCGTGGCCACGGTGGAGGTGATCGTGTAGGCCACGTCGTTGTCGCCGCAGCCGGTGTCGCCGGAGGGGGGCGGCCCGCCGGCCTCGCCCGAGGGTGACCAGCCGTAGGCCACGTCGTCCGAGCCCAGCTCGCTGTCCCAGGCGGGCTGGCTGTCCCAGGTGGTTTTGCTGGAGATGGCGCCGGTGAGCCACGCCTGCACCGGGGAGGCGGTGCACGAGTAGGCCCACACCTCGGGGAAGTAGGCGTAGGCGGTGTTGATCACCGCGCCGTACACCTGGGAGGGGATTGGCAGGGTGTAGAAGGAGTAGGAGGTGTAGCTGGTGGCGTCGGGGTCCTGGCCGACCTGCAGGGTCAGGTCCGTGTCGTAGTACGAGGTGGTGGGGAACTGCTGGGACACGTACGCCCACGACGATGCGGCGGACCCGGCCGCGTCCCAGTTCGGGTCCAGGTACTCCGGGTATACCGCGCCGGGCCCGGTCAGCAGCTGCCGGTCGGGGGTCAGTGTGATCCGGCCGCCCGCCAGGCTCACGCCCAGCCGGCCAATGTGCGCCCCCGCGCCGGGTCCGGCCGCCGTCGACTCCGCGGCCCCAACGGTCGGCCCCGTGCCGGCGGTTGTGCTGGCCGAGTCCCACATCTGCGGGGCGGGCGCGGCGAAGATCACCTGCCCGGCCCTGTCGACGGCGGTAATGCTGCCGTTCCCGGCGGTCTTGAGGGTCACCCCTTTGGTCTTGGTGGTAAAGGTCAGCGCCTGCAGCGCCGGGTTGGCCGCCGCGGCCGCGCTGGCGATGCGCAGCACCTCGCTGAACCCGCCGCTGGGCTGGGCGGTCACGATCAGGTCCACCCCCGGCAGGACACTGTCGTAGGTCGCGGTGTCCCCGGCGATGACCGGGGCGGGCAGCCGCATCGGCGCGGTCAGCGCCAGCGAGTAGGTGCCGTAGGTCGTGGTGGCCAGCGGCCCGGTCCCGCCGCCCGACAGGGTCAGCGGCTGGCTGGACACCGCCGGGGACCAGGTGCCGTCGCTGTTGCGGACCAGGCTGGCGTCCAGGTTCCGCCACGTCCCGCCGACCTTCGCCCGCACCGGGGCGGTCGACTCGGTCAGCGTGAACGTGCCGTCCGGGTTGGCAGTCAGCGTGCTCGTCGGCGTGGTCGACCCCGTCACCGCCACCTTCTCGCCGGTCCGGATCGCTTGCGCCGACGCCTGCTGCGGCGTCTGATACACGTGCTGCCCAGCGCTCGCCGCATCGGCCGAGGCGGGCTTGGCCGGGGCTGCCGCCGCCGGAGCAGCGCCTAGGCCGGCCACTAACGCGGCAGCGCCCAGCAGACCCGCTACTCCCAGTGACGTCGTGCGCCATGTCCTCGACCGTGGCCTCATGGCAGCTCCCTCGCCCTTCCTGCGGTAAAGACACGGCGACACGTTCCCGCCAATCCGAATGGCCGCTCATTGGCCCGATCCGGAATGGCGGAAGCGTCGTTATGCAGCCCTTGCGCGGATACCATAGGACCGGTTTGTGGTTCAGGCTGCTCGTCTGGGGCGTTCATGCCTGAAAAAGCTTTTCAGCGTTCTGTCGGACGGCGGTCGCTTGAAACGGTGATGCGGAACATTCATACACGTTCCCTCTTGCTCGGATCAAGCCTTCATGTCACCGTGTGAGCGCGATCCGTCATCGGTAGCACTGTGCCAGCGCTGGTCCCTTCGTCCGAGAGCTAATCCGGAAGGTGAGCTAGGCCGCGGGAGGCGGCATGTGGCACCACATAAATCCGCGCTCGCTCGCACCGAGTACGTAGCGCGTCGTGCTCGCGCAAGACACAGCCCGCCGCTTGCGGGCAACTCGCACGCTGGGGGCTCTGAGAGGGTGATGGCCGCCAGCTGCCCGGTGAAGTAGTCCGCCGTGCCGGAGGTTACCCCTTCGTAGGGCTGGTCGGGCCAGTTGCCGCCCAGGTAGCCGGCACCGAACGTCAGGTTGGTGGCGGTGCCCCGAAGTTGAGGTTAGGGATTCCGCTGATGGTGGCCTGGGCCTGCCCGTGGCCGGGAGTCAGCATGTCCTGAGTGGTGTTGCTGGCGTTGGCCTGGGTGCGGTGCCGTTCTTCAGGTACCAGGTCTGGAGCGGCGCCCAGTGCCGAGACTAACGCCGCAGCTCCCAGGAGTTCCGCTGCCCCCAGTGAGGTAATGCGCCATGCCGCAGACCCTGGCCTCATGGCAGCTCCCTCGCCCTTCTTGCAGTAAGACACGGCGAGAGGATCCCAGGCAATCCGGAATGACCATCCGAGGCCAGCCGGAAAGGCGAAGCGCCGTTTTATGCGGTCGGTGCTAATGCGCGCGGACCGTTTTGTGGTTCAGGCTGCCAGTCTGGGTTGTTGATACCTGAAAGGACTTTTAGCGGCCTGTCGGTCCGGCCGCTAAAAGGGAGATACGGAACATTCATACACCCGCCTCTTGCTCGGATCAAGCCTTCATGCCACCGTTTGAGTGCGATCCGCCTTCGGTAGTACTTGCCAGCCCAGGCGTCGTCGCCCTGAGCATTCCGGAGGGTGAATTATGCCGTCGTTCGGATGGGGTGCCAGGTTCGCTGGCACGCGCCAGGTCGTGGCCGCCGCCGCTGCGATCACGCTGGCTGTCTCGTTAGCCGGATCCGCTCGGGAACTCGCGACAACGGCACAGGGCCTTCCTTCAGTCTCGCCAGGCGTGCCGGTGAAGGGCCTGACGGTGGTCAGGCAGAAGAAGATAAGGGTTGCTAAGCAGGCCGACCGGGTGTTCCGGGCGATGGCCACGAGGTGGCCGGCGGCGGCGTCGGGGTCGGTGACGCTGCGCGCGCCGCTGCCAGGACAGCAGGCCGGGCCCGCGAGCCGGATCGCGGGCACCCCGGTGTGGGTGCAGGCGGTCGGAGACGGCGGTATCGAAGAGGGCACTTACCAGGGCCCGTCGCAGGTGTCGGCCACGGTGCTGTCGCACGCCCGGGCGGTGGCGCTGGGGGTGTCGGCGGTGGTCTTCAAGGTTGGCGGCGGCGGCCCGGTGGCCGGGTCAGTGCGCGTCGGCCTGGACTACGGTGCCTTCTCGCAGGCGTATGGCGGGAACTACGGTTCCCGGCTGCGGCTGGTGGCGCTGCCGGCCTGCGCGCTGACGACACCGCAGGTGGCGGCGTGCCGCAGCCAGACGCCGCTGGACTCGGTGCAGGACTACCGGGCCTCGGCGGTGTCGGCGGTGGTGAGCCTGGGCACGGCCCAGACGGCGACGCTGACGTCCTACACCACTGGGCTGCCGGACGCCACGCTGACATCGTCGGGCGCGGAGGTCATCGGGGCGACAGACTCCACCGGGCAGCAAGGCGGGGAGGGCGGCACCTACGCCGCGTCCAAGCTCAAGCCGTCGGGGACGTGGTCGGAAGGCGGCGACTCCGGCGCGTTCACCTACACCTACCCGATCACCGTGCCGTCGGCGTCCACGCAGCTGGCGCCGTCGGTGTCGCTGGACTATGACTCCCAGGAGGTGGACGGCCAGACCGCTACCACGCAGACGCAGTCGTCGTGGCTGGGGGACGGCTGGCAGACCCCGGATTCGTTCATCGCGCTGGAGACCACGCCGTGCGATGACGATCCGGAGGGCTCTGCGTCGCCGGATGCGACGACCGATGAGTGCTATGACGGCGAGATCGTGCAGATGTCGCTGGATGGCACGGACACTCCGCTGGTGTTCGTCTCCTCCTCCACCTCCGGCGGGGTGACCACCTCGCAGTGGCTGGCCCAAGCCGACGATGGCGCGGTGATCACGCACGTGTCGGACTCAGCCACTGTGTTCGGCGCCTACAGCCTCGGGGCCGACTACTGGACGGTGACTGAGCAGGACGGGACGAAGTACGAGTTCGGGCTGCAGCACCTGCCCGGCTGGGCCAGCGGGGACGCGGCGACCAACTCGGTGGACACGATGCCGGTGTATTCGGCGCACTCAGGCGACCCGTGCTACTCCTCCTCCGGGTTCACCGCCTCGGTGTGCACGATGGCGTATGAGTGGCACCTGGACTACGTGGTCGACACGCATTCAGAGGCGATGGCTTATTACTACACCCAGACCACCAACTACTACGGGGAGGACCAGGGCGCCAAAGACGTCTCCTACGTCTCGGATTCTTACCTGAGCCAGATCGACTACGGGTTCCTGACCGGGCAGGCATACGGTACGGTGCCCGACAAAGTGGTGTTCACCGCCGCGGCAAGGTGCGTCGCGTCGACCTGTGGCGCGCTGTCGACCTCAAACACCAACGTGGCGACACAGTACCCCGACGTTCCCGTCGACCTGTTGTGCGCGGCGGGGACGACGTGCACAGCGTATGCGCCGTCGTTCTTCTCCGAGGTGCGGCTTGCGTCGATCATGACCGAGCAGTACAGCGAGTCCGCCAGTGCTTATGAGGACATTGACTCCTACACGTTCACGCAGACCGAGCCCGCATCCGGAGACGGGCTAGCTCCGACACTGTGGCTCGCGTCGATCGAGCACACCGGAGACGACACGAGCGCGGGCGGGTCGTCGTCGCCGGTTTCCCTGCCGGTGGTGTCGTTCGCCGGGACTGACCTGCCGAACCGGGTGTTTACGGCCACCTACCCTGGCCTTTACCGGTACCGGATCTCGGCGATCACGACGGAGACTGGCGCGCTAATCAGCGTGTCGTACGGGACGCCGGATCCGTGCTCATCGTCGTACTCCTCGTCGTCACCGTCGTCGGTGACATCGGCGAACACCGACTCGTGCTTCCCGGTGTACTGGACGCCGGAGGGCGCCAGCTCGCCAGTGCTGGACTGGTTCGAGTCTTACGTGGTGACCCAGGTGCTCACCACCGACACCACCGGCGGGTCGCTGACCGAGGCGAGCGACTACAGCTACGGCGGCGGCGCTGCCTGGCATTACGACGACAACCAGGCGGTGCAGCCGCAGTACCGGAGCTGGGGGCAGTTCCGCGGCTACGCCACGGTG
>JASHSZ010000607.1 GCA_030040815.1 Streptosporangiaceae bacterium | reverse complement strand
ATCCAGCCGGATGAAACCGCCCGGCAGGCCCGGCAGACCGGCGTACGGGTCGGTGTCCCGGCGCCAGACCAGCACGGTCAGCTTGCCGTCACGGACAGTCAGGATGACCAGGTCAACGCTGACGCCGATGCGGGGAACGGTCACACTCGCTCAGGTTAGCGTGAGCACGCAGCGGACGCTGGCCAGGCCGAGTCGCGCCGGCCGGACTCGCGCCCGCCTCGTCACGGCGACGCGGCGAGCGCAGCGGTGAACGCGGCGAGCGCGTCCTCGCCGCGCAGCACGAAGCGCACCTCCGTGAACTGGTCGGCGAGCCGGGAGCCGCAGACCGCCGCGACCGCGATTCGGGCGGCGTCGGACATCGGCCACCGGTACACGCCGGTCGAGATGGCCGGGAACGCGATGGTCTGGGCGCCAAGGTCGGCTGCGACGCGAAGGGACTCGGCGTAGCAGGAGGCGAGGGTCGCCGATCTGTCCTCGGTTCGGCTATAGACCGGGCCGACGGTGTGGATCACCCACCGGGCAGGCAGCCGGCCGGCCGTGGTCGCGACCGCCTGGCCGGCCTTCAGACCCGAACCCAGGTGACCGGCTCGCAAGTCCCGGCAGGCGGCTAGGATTTCCGGCCCGCCGCGCCGGTGGATCGCGCCATCCACGCCACCACCGCCGAGCAGCGACGAATTGGCGGCGTTCACGATCGCGTCGACGTGCTGTTCGGTGATATCACCTGAAAGTGCGGTCAGATACATTTCCATGGTGAATGCGCACGACGCTCGATTCTGCGGGCGGCGCGGCCGGCTTGCGGCCGCTGGTGGGCGAGAGCTGACCATCCGGTGCAAAAACCCGCACCGTCGTGGTTTCGCAGCTCGTCGGGTCTGGTCAGCGCGATGCTGCGCGCGTGCGTTGCCGGTAGGCCTGGTATCGCTGGCTTAGCCTGGTCTTTGCGTTGAAGGCTGCCATCATCGCCCGGTCCTGGCGCGAGCCCTGGGCTGGCAGCATGCCGATCTGGCGCGCGAAGGCGGCACCGTCGTAGTAGATCGTGTTGTACTGGATGAGCCCGTCGGCGATCTCCATCACGTCGACGCCGCGGATCTGTACCCGACGCCCGGTTGGCAGGATGCCCTGAAACGCCGTGCCGCTGAACGTGCCGGCTACGTGCCACTGGACGATCGCGGTGGTGGCGTCCGCGACGATCCGGTCGACGGACATCTCGAAGTCGGGGAACGCGGCGAACAATTCCCTGAAGAAGGCCAGCACCGCCGGCCGACCGCGCATCTCACCGATCGCGACGATGTCATCGACGTATCCGGGCGCTCCAGTCGCGACGATGCCGTCGGGGTCTTTTCGCCGGACGGCGTCGAAGGATGCTCGTGCCACCTCAGCAGGCGTGCGTGTCGCTGCGGATGTCATTAAGTCCACACCCCCTGCCTTCCCGGTTTCTGACGGTATCCTCGGCTTGGTCCCGAACCGAGCCTGACTTCATTCGTTCCCGGCGAGTACGCGGGCGGCAGGTCCGCGAGCACGCTCTGCCTCGACCAGAGCCGCCGTGAACGCCTCGCTGTCCGCTTCCCAGTCGGCTACGGGCGGATAGGTCTCGCGCCGCCACCGGTATGGCAGGTCCACGACCAGGCCTGGCCGGGGCGCCCGCCGCGCCATCGAGAGCATGTCGTGGAGGACGGCCCGCTGCTGCTCAGGCTTTCCCGGCTCGCCCAGCGCGTGGCCGAAGGGCCAGTGCAGGTACAGCATGCGCGGCGCTCTGGCCACCTCCGCCACCTCCTTTACCAGCGCGAGGCCGACCGTGGTCACGCCAGCCCTCTCTATCTCCCTCGCTAGCAGTCCCACGGACCGCGTGCAGATCGGTCAAGCAGGCACCAAGAGGGCAATATCCACCGCCGCGTCCTGAAGCCGGGCAGCCACCTCGCGGCCGGGACCGATCAGCTTGGCGCCCCTATCGACCAGGCCAAAGCCGTAATGTTCGGCGGCCAGCCGTCCGATCACTCCGGCCGCCGCCAGCTCACGCAGCCGCTGCAACGGGAACACCAGGTTGATGTCGCGCAGCGCGTCGCGGCGGTCGTATGCCTGGTGGGTGATGGCGAGATCACCCGGCTCGGCATCCCGCGGGATGACCCGGAATGAGGAATCGCTGTCGGGGTCGAACGGCCGATCCCGCCGGAGGTGGACGCCGCTGGTTGTGACCAGCGCCACCGTGGCCTCCCGGACCGGACGCTGCAGCGGAGTCCACGGGATCGCCCCGCCGACCAGGCGCCGCAGCTGCGGGAGCGCCAGCGTCTTGCTTGTCCAGCAGCCGAATGCCTGCCCGCGCGGTGTGCCACTCACCCAGCGGCTGAGCCGCTCGGCCAGCGGATTCACCCGAGTCGGTTCCGGGCCCCGATGATCGTCCATGGTGCCTCCCAGACCGCAGCACCGAGCCTACGCTCGTCTCCGAGGACAAGGAGACCGCCGGTGAAGTTGACCAGCTACCTGATCCAGCGCGGTCTGCGGCTGCCGCCGCCGCAGACCCGGGACATCGTGATCGAACGAGACCTGCGCGTCCCGATGCCAGACGGCGCTGTCCTGCTGGCAGACCGGTGGGCGCCGCGTTCTGGCGGCATCGCGCTGCCGACCGCGGTGTATCGCTCGCCCTACGGCCGACGCGGGCCGATGGGCACGGCGCTGGCCAGGCCACTGGCCGAACGTGGCTTCCAGGTTCTTGTGCAGAGCGTGCGCGGCACCTTCGGGTCCGGCGGCGAGTTCGACCCGATGCGGCGCGAGCGCGAAGACGGTCTCGCAACGCTGGATTGGCTGGTGAAGCAGCCCTGGTTCGGCGGCACGATCGTGCTCACCGGCCTCAGCTACCTCGGCTACGTGCAGTGGGCGATCGCCGATCAGGTGCCACCCGAGGTAAAGGCCATGGTCCCGGAAGTGACCGAGTCCGCGCTGACGCTGGAGTTCCTGCGCCCGGACGGCCTGTCCCTGGAGACGCCGTTCGCCTGGGGCGTTCAGATCGCCGGGCAGGAACGACGCGGCGCGTTCCTGCGGCAGATCAGGGCGGCCAGCACGGTGCGCCGCGCCCTGCGGGTCCTTCCGCTCGGTCAGGCTGATGTCGCTGCCATCGGGCGGCGCTCGGACTACATCCAGGACATCCTGTCCTGCGACGGTGACGCCCCGCGCTGGGCCGGGATCGATCATCGTGACCGGGTCGCGGATGTCAGAGTGCCGGTCAGCTCCATTGCCGGCTGGTACGACATCTTCCTGCCCGGCCAGCTCCGCGACTACCAGATCCTGCAGGACGCGGGCCGTCCGGCCCGGCTCACCGTGGGGCCGTGGGCTCACACCTCGCCGGGTGCTATCCGGGCAGCCATGGCCGAGACCCTGTCATTTGGCCTGGCATACGCGCGCGGCGAGGCACCGCCGGCTCGTTCCCCCGTGCGCCTGTACGTGATGGGCGAGGCAGCGTGGCATGACTTCGACCGCTGGCCACCGGCCGGATATGCGCCGCACCGCTTCCACCTCCAGTCGGCGGGCGGTCTGGCCACGGAACCGCCGGTGGAATCGGCACCCGACCGGTACTGCTACGACCCGGCGGACCCCACGCCCGCGGCTGGCGGCGTGCGGATGTCCGGGCGGGCAGGCCGTGTCGACAACGGGCGGCTGGAGGCGCGCGCCGATGTCCTCACCTACACCACACCGCCGCTGGGTGACGACACCGAGGTCGTCGGCGAGGTCAGCGCGCAGATCTGGTTCCGCTCCAGCCTGCGTTATGCCGACGTCTTCGTCCGGCTCTGCGACGTCGACTCCCGCGGCCGCTCCCACAACGTGTGCGACGGACTCGTCAGCCTGTCCGGCGCCGATCAGCTCGGGCCCGTGAGCGTGCGCATGTGGCCCACGGCATACCGGTTCAGGCGCGGCCACCGGATCAGGATTCAGGTCTCGAGCGGCGCCTTTCCGCGGTACGCCCGTAACACCGGCACCGCCCAGCCGCACCCGACCGCGACCACGTTGCAGGCCGCCGAGCAGCAGGTCTATCACGATCCCGGACATCCCTCGGCGGTCATCCTGCCGGTCAAGAGTCGGATTGAGGCGCCAGCGCAGCCCGGCTGAGCACCAGACGGCGCGGGGACGGCCTGCGCTAGTGAGCCTGATTCGTCCGGGTTAGAATTTGTGCTGTGAACCGACTAGGTGAGCTGGAGCGCGCCATAATGGACGTGCTCTGGGAGGCTGCAGACCCGCTCAGCGTGCGCGAGGTGAGCAGCCAGCTCACCGATCGGGACCTGGCTCACACGACCGTGATGACCGTGCTCGACCGGCTCGCCAAGAAGGGCTTCGCCCGGCGGGAGCGTCATGGGAGGGCATGGCACTATCGTGCGGCGGAAAGTCGGGAAGCGTACGTGACCGAGCTCATGTTGAGTGCACTGGACCAGACCGGGGACCGGCAGGCCGCGCTGGCACGATTCGCCCGCAGCGTCTCCGGTACCGAGGCCCGGGCACTGCTGGTGGCCCTCGAAACGCTCGGAGAGCCGTCCAGGGGGTAGCTGCTCGTGTCCGCCGCGGACCTCATTCTCACCGTGGTCGCTGTCGGCTGTGTTCCCGCGGCTAGCGCGCTCGCCACCGCATCATGGCCACGGCGGTCGCCCGTGACAGCGATCCTGCTGTGGCAGGCGCTGGGCCTGAGCTGGAGCCTCGCCGCTGTCGGTGCCCTCGCAGGGTTCGCAGCGACTGGCTCTGCTGCCGCCGCCGGGACCGGTGCGCTCGGCCGCCTGTTCAGCCTGGCGAGGGCAGACAACCCCGCCGGAGTGGCCATGACCATCGGGCCGGCCAGGCTGGCGTGCCTGGCAGCTGGCCTGATGCTGCTCGGAGTGCTGTGCTGGATCCTCATCGCAGCATCCGCCTCGGTATTGCGTGCCCGGCAGCGTCAGCGCGCGCTGCTCAGCCTGCTGGCGCGCGGCGATCCCAAGGTTCCGGGCGCTCTCGTCGTCGATCACCCGGCCGCTGCGGCCTACTGTCTGCCTGGTCTTCGCCCGGAGATTGTCATCAGCGCCGGCGCGCTGGACCTGCTCGATGCGGACGAGCTAGCGGCAGTGCTCGCCCACGAGCGAGCCCATCTCCGGGAACGGCACGACCTCGTGCTGCTGCCATTCCTTGCGCTGCTGCGCGCGTTCAGCTGGGCAGGCATCACGACCCGCGCCTACCGGGCCGTCGGGCTGCTGCTGGAGATGCACGCCGATGACCAGGTGCTGCGTCAGCTGCCGGCCAGGGAACTGGCCACGGCGCTGTTGCGCGTGGGCGCGGCCGGGGGCGGTGCAGTGCCAGCCGGAGCGTTCGCAGTATCGGGCCCGCAGGTTGAGTCCGAGGTCGCGGCCCGCGTGATCCGGCTGCTGCGCCGGCCGCCCGGCCTCAGCGGCGCGGCGACCTCGCTCGTGCTCGCCCTCTGCGCCCTCCTCGTCGTCGTGCCGACCGTGCTGCTGGTGCTGCCGCTGCGCTAGCAGCTGGGCGCCGAAAGCTAGTCGGCGACGCTGATCCGCAGCCGACGAAAGCCGCGGCCCTTGTTTTCGATCTTGACGACGGCGATCCGGCCGATGTGCTTCGTGCTCGCCACGTGCGTCCCGCCGTCAGCCTGCTGGTCGAGGCCGACAATGTCGACGATCCGCACCGCCTCGACCTCGGGCGGCACCAGGTTGGTGGCGGTCCTGATGATGTCCGGCAGCTCGAACGCCTGCGCCCGCGGGAGCATCCGCACCTCGATGCGCCGGTCGGCACTGACCTCGGCGTTGCAGGCCGCTTCGACCGCATCGCGGAAGCCGGGTGGCAGCTCAGGCAGGTCGAAGTCCATGCGCGCCGTCAGCGGCTCCATGTTGCCGCCGGTGACAAGCGAGCCGTAGTCCCTGTACACCACGCCGCAGAGCACGTGCAGGGCGGAGTGCGTCCGCATGAGCGCGGTCCGCCGTTCGTCCGCGATGGCACCGCGAACGGGTGTGCCCGCGGGCGGGACCGGCTCACCCTCGGCCGGAATCAGGTAGAGGTCGTCGCCCTTGCGCACCCCGGCGATCCGGGTCTGCACGCCGCCCCACAGCAGCACGCCCTCGTCGGGCGGCTGACCGCCGCCGCCTGGATAGAACGCCGAGCGGTCGAGCACGATGGCATCTGGCCCAGAGTGCAGGACCACGGCATCCCACTCGCGCAGCGTCTGGTCGTCGAGCTCAAGCCGGTGCGTGCGCCACTGCGCCTCGGTCAACGGTGCTCCGATCAGTCGGCAATCGCCGGGCTGTGCGCGAGCTACCAGGGGCCGTACGGGCCCTGGTGCGTACTGGGCCGGGCCCTGACGGAGCGCACCTTGGGCCGCACGTCGACCAGGTAGATCGCCGCCACGACGAAGGCCGCGATAGGGAAGATGCTGAGCAGCGCCAGATACCCGACCGCACCGCCGATGCCGATGACGAACGCGACGCCGAGGATCACCAGCCACAGCGGCTTGGTCTGCTTGCCCGCGGCCGGGAACGCGGCCGACGGACGGATGATCACATCGATGAACGCCCACGTCTCCACGACGAAAGCGCCCAGCAGCAGCACCCAGAAGAACAGATTGATAATCGACAACGCCGTCGGGTTCACGATGGTCACGACGCCACGCTACCTGCTCTGGCCGGGCGGCGGGAACCTATGGACCGTGGCGCCACCGTTGTCCTCGTCGGGCGCGTCGGGCTCGTGCTCGTCGGCTGCGTACCGTCCGATCGCCAGCGTGCGCGGCCCGGCTCCGAGCGCAGCCGGGCTGATGTTCTCCGGCCAGGTCAGCTCGGCAGCGTCGGGCGGCAGGTCGGCCTCGTCGTCGGCGAGCTCCGCCGCCTCGGCCCGAGACATCGCCGTCTGCCTGCGGAATGAGTCGTAGATCTCGATCAGCATCTGCTTCTGGCGCTCGGTCAGCTCCCGATCGGTGAGCACAGCCTCACGGACCAGCGAGCCACTCGGCCGATCCTCCAGGAAACCTGCCTGGACATAGAGCGCCTCCGCCGATATCCGCAGGCCCTTCGCGATCTGCTGCAGGATGTCGGCGCTCGGCCGGCGCAGGCCCCGCTCGATCTGGCTCAGATACGGATTGGAGATGCCAGCTGACTGGGCAAGCTGCCGTAGTGAGATCCTGGCCTGCTCGCGCTGCTCCCTGATGTAGGCGCCGATGGCGCTCACGTTCACCGGGCTCATGGTAACAGTCTTGCACCGTGGTGCTTGCAGCTGCAAACACGCAGCTAGCACCGTCCAGCATGAACGGTAGCTGGGGCGACCAGTCGGTCAAGTAGCCGCCTTCTTGTATGTGTCCATACGTACTCGTGAGATTACCGAGGGTATTTCCACCGGCACGTTCCATTGCCGTGCCAGGGGGGACAATGCCCAAGCCAGTCGGCTCAGACCAGCGCTACATGCCAGGGCTGGACGGGCTACGTGCCATCGCGGTACTGGCGGTCATTGCCTTTCACGAGCAGTTCAGCTGGGCTCCGGGCGGTCTGCTCGGCGTCGGCCTGTTCTTCACCCTGAGCGGGTATCTCATCACCGACCTCCTGCTCGGCAAGTGGGTCAGCACCGGCCGCCTGCACCTGGGCAACTTCTGGGCGCGCCGAGCACGCAGGCTGCTGCCCGCACTATTCGTCATGCTGGTGGTGGTCACTGGCTGGGTCACCCTGCTCGGCCGCTCCCACCTCGCCAGCCTGCGCGGTGCCGTGGCTGCCGCGGCGACCTACTCGAGCAACTGGTACCTGATCGTGGTGAACCAGTCGTACTTCGCCAGGTTCGCACCGCCTCAGCCGCTCGACCACCTCTGGTCGCTCGCGGTCGAGGAGCAGTTCTACCTGCTCTGGCCGTGGCTTCTGCTGGTCGGACTGCTCTGCGTCCGCCGCCGGGGGGCCAGCGGCGCCCGCTGGCTCGCGCTGCCGACGCTCGCGCTGGCCGCCGCCTCGGCCATCGCCATGTACCTGCTGTACCACCCCGCTATCGATCCGACGAGGGTCTACGAGGGCACCGACACCCGGGCCTCCGGACTGCTGATCGGCGCTGCGCTCGCGATGGTCTGGCCGAGCAGGCGGGCCGCCCAGGCAGGCAGGATGACGAGCCGACTGCTTGACGTCCCGGCCGTGGCGGGCCTCGTCGTCATCGCGCTCATGATCTGGCGGGTTGGTCAGTACTCGCCGTTCCTCTATCAGGGCGGACTTGTCGTGCTGAGCGTCGCCACTGCCGCGGTAGTTGCGGCCGTAGCCTGCCCGGGCAGCCTGGTCGGAGCCGCTCTCGGCTGGCGCCCGCTGCGCTGGATCGGCGTCCGGTCCTACGGCATCTACCTGTGGCACTATCCGGTCATCGTGCTGACGACGCCGGCCGGCGCCACCGAGAGCCTGCCTAGGGTGGCCGGTCAGGTGGCGGCGACCATCGCGCTGGCCGCGCTGTCCTGGCGGTACGTGGAAGAACCGGTTCGCCGCGGTGCCATCGGCCGCGCGTGGCAGCGGGTCAGGACTCGCCGCCTGGCCGAGCTCGGCCCCGCCAGGCTTACTGCTGCGGCCGCGGCCGTGGGTGCGCTCGCTGTCGCCTGCGCGGGGCTAGCCGGGGTCGGCGGCATTCCGGCGACCGCCTCGACCGCCGCCGCTCTCTCCGGCGGCGGTGTGTCGGCGGTCACGAACCCTGTGGCGGGCGCGTCCGCGTCCAGCCGTCATCACTGTGCCTCGTCAGCCAGCCACGCGTCTGGCTGCACGCCCGCCGGGCGCCCCAGCCCGTCCCCCACGATGCCGCAGCAGAGCCAGTTGCGCACGTCCTGTACGGCGGTCGCGCACATCGGCGACTCCACGTCCGACGGCCTGGTCTCGCCCGACTACCTGCCCGATCCCAGCGACCGGATCCAGGCCCGCTACCAAGACGTCGGGGTGCA
>JASHSZ010000606.1 GCA_030040815.1 Streptosporangiaceae bacterium | reverse complement strand
CTGGACGTAGCCGAGTTCGTCGAGCAGCAGCAGGTCGAGGCGGCCGTAGCGGGCCACGACGCGGGACAGTTGCCGGCTGTCGGCGGCTTCGGCGAGCTCGTTGGCCAGGGCGGCGGTGGTGGCGTAGCGGACCCGGCGTCCTTGTTCGCAGGCTGCCAGCCCTAGGCCGATGAGCAGGTGGGTCTTGCCGGTGCCGGAGTCGCCGAGCAGCACGAGCGGCTGGCCGGCGTCGATCCACGCCCCGGATGCCAGGCTGGCGAGCTGGGCGGCGAGGCCGGGAATGTGGCCGGTGCTGAAGTCGGCCAGCCGTTTGAGGCGGGGGAAGCGTGCTTCGCCGATGCGGCGGGCGCGGCGCCGGCTGGTCCGGTCGTCGACTTCGGCGGCCAGGATCTCGGCAAGATAGGCCAGATGGGTGTGGCGTTCCCGGATGGCGATCTCGGCGAGCCGGGCAGCGTCGGCGCGGACGGTCGGCAGTTTCAGCTCGCGGGCGGCTGCGCCGATCGCGGCCAGCGCCGCGGTATCCGACACGCCGGTCACCGGCGGCCGCCGGTCAGCAGATGGTCGTATCCGGCCAGGCTCGGGGCGGGCCGGTCGTAGCGAGCCAGCGCACCGATCGGGATCACCGGGGCAACGCGCCCGCCGGCCAGCCGACGGGCCTCAATCAGCACCGCCTGCGGGTCCAGCATTGCGGAGCCAACCGCGCGGTCCATCGCCTCGGTGATCGCGGCGGCCGGCAGGGTGCGGTGGCCTAGCAGGACTTCGGTCAGCGCCCGGGTGCCGGCGCGGTCGCCGAGCTTGCGGCGGGCAGCGTCCCAGTACCGCTGGTGTGCGGGCGTGAACGCGCCGGCGGCGCGGGCCTGCGCCAGCGCAGTCGCGCCAGGCAGCGCGCCGGGCTTGTAGCGCAGCACGTCCAGGTAGTGGTCCAGGACCAGGACTTCGGCATGCTTGCCGGCCGAGCGCTCGTGCGCGGCGACGATCCGCGGGCCCTCCAGGGCCTCGACCGTCCTGGCCGACAACCGGACAGTCAGCCGCCGGCCAGCGAAGCGGGCGGGCACGGAATAGTAGTTCTGCCGCACGCAGACACGGGCCCGGCCATCCACCCGCGCCGTCAGCAGCCGCGCAGCGTCGAATATCTCCGCCGGCAGCGGCAGCATCGCGGGCTGCTCGGCAGCGAACGCGGCCGCGACGGTGGCCGGCCGGCCCGTGATCACCCGCCCGTCGTCGACGATGTCGGCGGCGGCGATCAGCTGGTTGAGCGCGGCCAGCGAGGCCACCGACGGCACCGGGACCAGATGCCTGCGGCGGAACCGGCCGATCTCGCCCTCGACGCCGCCTTTCTCATGCGCGCCCTCCGGGCCGGGGATACAGAAGAACGAGTCGAACCCGTAATGGCTGCGCAGCGCGACGAACCGCTCGGACTCGGCCCGGTCCCGGCCGCGCAGCACGCGGATCACGGCGGGCTTGAGGTTGTCGTAGCGGATCCGGCCCGGCACCGCGCCGAAGTGCTCGAACGCCAGTACGTGCCCTTCCAGAAAGGCTTCCTGCGCCTGGGTAGCGAACGCGACATGAAACGCCCGGCCCGAACACGACAGCCGCAGCACGAACAGCCACACCTTTAGCAAGACCCCGGCGATCACCGCGTGGAACTCGCCGAAGTCAACCTCGGCCTCCGCCCCTGGCGCATGTGACTGCGGCACGCTGACCTCGACCCGGTCTAAGCCCAGCTCGGCGCGGCGGCGGGCCACATACCGCGACACGCTCACCTCCGAGCAGGCAGCGCCGTGCTCGGCGACCAGCCGCTGCCACACACGGCGGGCGGTATGCCGCTGCTTGCGCGGCACCTCCCGGTCAGCCAGCAGCCAAACGTCGATCAGCCCGGCGTAGTCGTCGATCGCCGGCCGCGGCCGCTGCGGATACGGCTTGCGCGGCGGCGGCACCGCCGACTCCAGCGCCTGGCGCACCGTCCGCCGGTGCACGCGATGACGGTCGGCCAGCTCCCGGATCGACGCGCCCTCGACCCGGCGGTCCTTCCTTATCTGCTCGAACAGCTCCACTCGTGACCGCGCCACTCCCCGACCTCCGCGTCGGCGACATTAACGCGAAGATCAGAACCAGGGTGGGGCCACAATTCGTGACGACACGCCGTCCCACCACCGCCGCAGTCACCACCCAGGCGGGGCCAGAATCCGTGAAGAAACACCGGCCAGCCGGGGCCAGTTCAGGTGACCACACTCAGACTGTCCTTTGATGGCCACGGACACGATGTGCTCACGGTCGAAACGGAGACTTGCCATGGCCAGCATCACGATGGCCGCCGTGTCCCGCTCTCCGATGAGTCCTGCATCCGCGATGTCCGCGTAGAGCTTGGGCAGGATGTGCTGCTCATGCGCTATCGCTGGCGCGGCCAGTACGGCCACCATGTATCCGGGCCATGGCTCCGTCCAGTCGTCTGCCGCCACCATGACTACGCCGCCTCTCCGAGCAGTTCGCTGATGGCGCTCATTGGCACCAGCCGTCGCCTGCCGACCTTGATGCTGCGTAGCTCTCCGCTGCCGATCAGTTGGTAGATGCGGCTGCGTGATAGCCCGACCATCAGTGCCGCCTCATCTGGCGACACGGCTGCCCGTGCTACCTGCTCGCCCCGCTTGACTGCCTGCAACTGCTTGCCTCTCTCTGGACTCTTGGTCTCGGGCATGAAAAAGGGCGGCCCGGCTGGGCTCGCCCTGGTTACCTCGCTGCCGTGCCACTACGGCACCTGCCGCTAGCTACCGCCTCCTTCAGGCATGCTGCCATCAGCCTGACCCGGCGTCCTGGTGAAGCCGGGCATGAAAAAAGCCACCCAGTGTTACCAGGTGGCTACGAGGGCTCAGAGAATACCCCTCTACTTGTATTACCAGTTCGCGCCGCTAGTTAGGGTGTAAAGGGATAGTAAAATCACGCTCCGTGGCCGTGTAGCCACGCTATCGCTCGGCAGCATAACGATAGATTCTGTTGCCAGCCTGCCCTGTAGCAACGGATTCCGTTGAGATTGCCGCCAGGCGACGATGACGCTGGGGCCGCCAAGCGGGGGTTACAGGGCGCGAAAAGTCAAGTTTCTAGAATCTATGTGCGCATCGCGGCCTGCGCCCATGTCGGCTCTCGCCCTACGTCAGCGCCGCTACCGGCTTGCTCATCACGGCATCCATTACGGTGGCCCCGGCTTGCAGGGTGGGCCGTAGCTCGCGGCGGTAGATCGTGCTCGTGGTCTGGAGGTTGCTGTGGCCGACCAGCCTGCTGACTTCCTCCAGCGGCACGCCTGCCTCGGACATGATGCTCACGAACGTGTGTCGTAGCTCTCTGGGTGACCAGTTTTCGCCGAGCCCTGCTGCCTTGGTGAGCCGCTGCATCGCATGCCGCACGTTGTTCGGGTCTAGCGCGGTGCCTCTGCTGGTGGTGAATACGAGCCCATGGCTGTTACCCGGCTCATCCTGCTGTTGGGCCAGCCGTCGCTGTAGGGCCTCCACGGCGAGCGTGCCGATGCCTAGCGTCCGCCTGCTGGCCGCCGTCTTGGTGTCACCCGATGCCCTGGTGGACCGCCACACGGCGATCACGCCAGCCTCAAGGTCCACATGGTCCCACCCGAGCGCCCGTGCTTCCTCGGGCCGGATGCCGGACATCCCGCTCACGATGAGGTAGCTGCCGATCCGCGCGTCACTGGCGCAGGTGTCCAGCAGTCGCTGTAGCACGTCTCGGGTCATGGCCTTGCTCGGCCGCCCTGCTGCGTGCCCGTTGGGCCTGCTGGCCTGTTGCGAGGCGTTCCACGACACGAGCCGGTGCTTGACTGCCCTCCCGATGGCCCTGGTCAGCACGCCATGCCCGTGCTTGATGCTGCTGGTGCTGTATCCCTTGGCCATGATGCTGAGGGCGCGCTCCACGTCGCCTGCCTCCAGCTTGTCTAGCCGCATGCCGCCCACCACCTCCAACAGCGGTGCCACCGCGTACTGGTTGCGCTTCCTGGTGTCGTCCGTGATGCCTGGCTCATAGCTCAGGTAGTCGCTAACGCACTGCGCCACGGTGTAGCTGGCCTCGGGCTTGATGCCCTGCTTGAGGTCGGCAAGCTTGGCCGCCAGTAGCTCGGCGCACTTGGTCTTGGTGCTGGCCGTGACAACGTACCGCTTGCGCTTGCCATCGACTATGCGGGCTGCAACGCCCTTCCACCTTCCGCTACACGAGCGGTGTTGCCTAGCATCTCTACATGCGGTGTCTTGGTCGTGCTCGTAGTAGAGGTGCCCAGTGCCTCTGCGCGCCATCTCCGCTGCCCTCCATCAGTGCTGCTCAGGGCACCATCCTAGCACCAAAAGCCACCAATGAGAGCCACCATCCCAGCAAACTCCCTGCTCGGGGTGGCAAAGTAGGTCGCACATGAGGCGATCGGTCGTGGACTACGGCCTGGCACGGCGAGCTACCCTCGCCGCGGTGCTGGCCGGTCGCACGACCGTGACCGACGTCTGCGACGCCCATCCGTACCTGCTGCGCGCCGCCAAGTTTCACGGGGAGCCCACCGACGTCACCTGCCCCATCTGCCGGAAGATGAAGCTGACCCATGTCACTTACGTCTACGGCGACGAGCTCGGCCGCTACGAAGGAAGAGTAAAACGCGGGCCAGAGCTGGACGAAATGGCTGCGGAATATGCCGAGTTCCGGGTCTACGTCGTCGAGGTCTGCCAGAGTTGTGCCTGGAACCACCTCGCGTCGTCCTACACACTCGGCACTGGCGAGCCGGCTCCCCGGCGTAGCCGACGGGCCAGGGCCAGCGAGTAAGCGGGCAGGTCAGGGCGGCTTTGCGGGCCGCCGGTTGGTCCAGCCGGATGCGAGTGTGTCGCTATATGTGCCGGGATAACTGGTATCGGCAGGTAACGTGTGTCCTCTGACGTACCGTCACGCGCGAGCAATCGCTCGTACCCCCAGACAAGCGAGGACGCGTGAGTAACCCAGACTTGCCCGGGTCGTACTGGCAGGAGCAGGACGACCCGGGCTACCGCGGCCAGCGGCGTGCTCAGTCGGCCAGCCAGGACCGTTACCAGCCGTGGGAAGGCGGGCGGGCCTCGCGCGGGCAGGGCAGCCCGGGCCTCGGTGACCGGCAGTCGCGGGCGCAGGGCGGGCGCGGGAGCAACGGTTCGGGGCGGCACGCGTCGCCGCGTGGTTCAGGGCCATCGAACGGCAACGGGACCGGCCGCTCCGCGGGTTACGGCAACGGGACCGGCCGCTCCGCGGGTTACGGCAACGGGACCGGCCGCCCCGCGGGTTACGGCAACGGGACCGGCCGCCCCGCGGGTTACGGCAACGGGACCGGCCGCCCCGCGGGTTACGGCAACGGGACCGGTCACGCGGCCGGGTACGGCAACGGCTCCCGGCGCGAGGCGCCGACCTGGACCGGGATGATCGCGGCCCGGGCTCGTAGCGGGCAGCGGCAGCGCAGCGACTCTCGGTGGCGGGAGTGGACTGACCAGTTCAGCCAGACCGCCGGCGACCTGAAGAGCAAGCTTGGCAAGCGCGCCTCGGCGGCCAGCCGCGCCGCTGCGGACTGGTCGAGCCGGTCGCGCGGATACGCCGACGGCTCCGGCCGCGCCGGTACGGCGCTGCGACCGCGGGACGACCGCTGGCAAGGTGGCCAGACCGGTACCCGGACCGCTGTCCGGCCGGGTACCCGCGTCGGCGGTGCGGGTCGCGGCGGGAGCGGTCGGGGCGGTGGTTACGGCGGCGGCCGCTACTCAGGCGGCGCCAGGGAGCGATTCCGGCGGTGGCTGCGCTCCGGCGACTGGTGGCGGCACTGGACCGTGAAGAAGGTGCTGGCCCTGGCCGGCGGCTTCGTGGCGGGCGTCATCCTGCTCATGGTGGCGGCCTTCTTCATCATCTACTCGGACACCAAGATCCCGACAGCCTCGGAGCTCTCCGCCAACTGGCAGTCGTCGATCGTGTACTACGCCAACG
>JASHSZ010000605.1 GCA_030040815.1 Streptosporangiaceae bacterium | reverse complement strand
GGGCGGTCAGGGCCACCACCAGCACCGCAGCGTGCGCGTCCCTGATGAGGAATGGGCCGACCTCGACAACGCCGCCAGGGAAGCCGGAACGAACCGGGCGGCCCTGATCATGGCGTTCATCCGCTGGTACCTTCGGCGCCCCGGCGCGAAGCTGCCTGAGCGGCCGGCGCGCTGACGATCCCGGCGGGGATCGTTCTGGGATCAAGGCGCCCGGAAGCAGCCGGGGGCAGGCGGGGGGAGCGCGACCGGCGCACCCGCTGTGGCCTGCATGAACGGGGTCAGGCCGGGGCAGGCGGGGGTAGCCGGGACGGGCGGGCTCGGTCTTCAAAACCGGTGGGCGGCGCTTCGCGTCGCCGGCGGGTTCGATTCCCGTCCGCCTCCGCTGACCTGCGTGAACACGCTGCAGCGGCTGGCGGATGCGCTCCCGATGATCCGGTGAAACATGATCATCTCCGTTGTGATGACTCACTGGTGACTAGAGGTGGGACGAGCGCGGCGATCGCCGATGCCGCAGCCTCGTTCGGGCCGCAGGCGCCATTTTGTGCGATGCGCCGCCAACACTTGTGGTGGGAAGAACCTCGGGCACCCGCAGAGGCACCGCTGACCGGCCAGCGTCTTGGGGTCCGCGTGGGCACGCGGCAATGCCGCCGAGGTGGAAATATCTTCTGGCTGGTCGCTCGCCTCATGCCCTACTCTTCAGCGGATGAACGAGAGGGTCATTACCGAGAGGACTCTGGCAGTCAGCGTGCCTGGCGGCGAGTTGGTCGGGGTGCGATCCGGGTCGGGCAGGCCGCTGCTCGTCTTGCACGGCGGACCGGCCGTGAACGACTACAGCGACTGGTTCGCCGCTGAACTGGCAGGCTGGGCCGCGCTCCGCTACACCCAGCGCGGTGTCGCCCCCTCGGTAACCGAAGGACCATTCACCATCGAGCAGCACGTCTCCGACGCGCTGGCCGTGCTCGACCAGCACGGTGTGGCCGACGCCACTGTGCTCGGCCACAGCTGGGGCGGCTATCTGGCCATGCAACTGGCTGCGCGGGCACCCGGCCGGGTGAACGCCCTGGTGCTGGCCGAACCTCTCGGCGCGGTGGGCGACGGCGGTCTTGCCGGTTTCGGGGCTGAGCTGGCGGCCAGGGCGACGCCCGAAGTCCTGGCCAGGATCGCGGAACTGGACGAGTTCCGCGCCACCAGCAAGGAGCAGGAGGCCGCGGTGGCGCTGGAGTATTTCCAACTTGATTGGCCCGGTTATTTCGCGGTTCCGGCTCATGCGCCGCCGGTCCCTGACACGGTGCGGGTCAGTCCTGAGGCATTTGAGCAGACATCCGCGTCGATCGCCGAGGCGGTCGAGCGCGGTGACCTGCCGCGCCTGCTGTCTGGATTCACTGGGCCGGTGGAGGTACTCGCCGGGGAGTGCAGCCCGCTCCCCCGACAGGCAGTCGAGGCCACGGCCGCGGTGTTCCCGGACGCTCGGCTGACGATCGTGCCAGGTGCCGGCCACCAGGTCTGGCGCGAAGCGCCGGGCTCCATGGCTGAGGCGCTGAGCCGAGTCGCGAACCGACTGGCAGGCCAGGCTGCGACGGCGTAACCGCGTGCATCCGCTCTGACTCAAGGGCCCTGCTGGCCCGATTGACCCTGAGCTGGCTCAGGGGAACCTACGGCACTTGCGGCCATCGGCACTCACGCGCCGGCGGACCACCCGTGACGCATGCGGACCGCCGTGGTCGGCCGCGTATCGTCGCAGTGTGGATCCGCGCCGGCAGGTGCCAAGGACCGACGTCGTGCTCGCCGACCCGCGTCTGGTCGCGGCGCGCGAGCAGCTCGGCCCGGCGCTCGTCAAGACCGCCGTGACTGTCGCGCAGGACCTAGCCCGGTCGGGGGCGATCAGCCCGGACGACGTGGCCGACGCCGCGGCTGCGGCGCTGCCGCGGGTCGCCACCTCACTGACCCAGGTGATCAACGCGACCGGTGTCATCGTGCACACCAACCTTGGTCGCGCCCCGCTGTCAGCGGCCGCGCGCGACGCGGTGCTCGCCGTGACGGGCTGCACAGACGTAGAGTTCGACCTCCGGGTCGGCAAGCGGGCCCGCCGCGGCGCGGGCGCGCTCGACGCGTTGGCCCGGGCGGTTCCGGCCGCGGGCGCTGTGCACGTCGTCAACAACAATGCCGCTGCCCTCGCGCTCGCCGCGACTGCACTGGCTGCCGGCCGCGAGATCGTCGTAAGCCGCGGCGAGCTCATCGAGATCGGCGACGGCTTCCGGCTCCCTGACCTGCTCGAGTCCACCGGGGCGCGCATCCGCGAGGTCGGCACCACGAACCGGACCTCGCTGGACGACTACCGGCGGGTAGTCGGTGATGACACCGGGTTCATCCTCAAGGTTCACCCTTCCAACTACGTGATCGAGGGCTTCACGTCGTCGGTCAGCGTCGGTGAACTGGCGGGCCTGGGCGCGCTCGTGGTCGGTGACATTGGGTCGGGCCTGCTGCAGCCGAGCCCGGCGCTGCCGGACGAGCCGGACGCCGACTCCTGGCTGCGGGCCGGCGTCGGCCTGGTCACCGCCAGCGGCGACAAGCTGCTCGGCGGCCCACAGGCTGGCCTGCTGCTCGGAGCGCCGGAGGTCGTCACCCGGCTCGCGCGCCATCCGCTGGCCAGGGCGCTCCGCGTGGACAAGCTGACGCTGGCTGCGCTCGAGGCGACGCTCACCGGGCCCGCGCCGCCAGTGACCGAGGCGCTGACGGCCAGTGCACAGTCGATCACGGCCAGGGCAACCACCCTCGCCGCCAGGCTCGTCGCGGCAGGCCTCGACTGCCGGGCGGTGCCGGCCACCGCAGCCGTCGGTGGCGGCGGCGCGCCCGGCGTCAGTCTGCCAAGCGCCGCGCTGTCGCTGCCCGAGCACCTGGCAGCCGGGCTGCGGTCCGGCGCTGCGGTCCGGCGCGGCATCATGCCCGCCGTCGTCGGCCGGGCTGAGAGCGGCCGGCTATTGCTCGACCTGCGGGCCGTCACGCCCGCCGACGATGAGCGGCTGTTCGCTGCCGTTCTCGCGGCGGCCGACGCCCCTGTCAACGAGCCGGTCAGGGGCTAGCGGTGCACGTCGTCGCGACTGCCGGTCATGTCGACCACGGGAAGTCCGCGCTGGTCCGCGCCCTCACCGGGATGGAGCCGGACCGCTGGGCGGAGGAGCAGCGCCGCGGCATGACGCTGGACCTGGGCTTCGCGTGGACCACGCTGCCCTCCGGCGAGCAGATCGCGTTTGTCGACGTCCCCGGCCACGAGCGGTTCGTTACCAACATGCTCGCGGGGGCCGGCCCCGCTCCGGCGGTGATGTTCGTCGTGGCCGCAGACGAAGGCTGGATGCCGCAGTCGGCCGAGCATCTGGCGGCGATCGACGCCCTCGGGGTTTGCACCGGGCTGCTGGCTGTGACGCGGGCAGACCTCGCCGATCCGGCTGCGGCGCTGCACGAGGCTAGTCTCAAGCTCGCCCGGACCAGCCTCGGCCGGGACGCGCTGCTGGAGGCCGTCGCGGTGAGCGCGGTTACCGGCCAGGGCATCGCTGACCTGGTCGCGGCGCTCGACCGGCTCGCCGCCCGGCTTCCTATCCCGGACCCAGGCGACAGCGTGCGGTTGTGGCTGGACCGGGTGTTCGCGATCAAGGGCAGCGGCACCGTGGTGACCGGCACACTGCAGGCCGGTACCGTGCGGGCTGGAGACGAGCTGCTGCTGACTCCGGCGATGCGGTCGGTCCGGATCAGGAGCGTCCAGTCACTCGGCGCGGCGGCTGCGCAGGCCACCGGCGTCGCCCGGGTAGCGCTGAACCTGCGCGGAGTTAGCACCAGGGAACTCAGCCGCGGCATGGCCCTCGTGCAGGCCGGTCGCTGGACGATGACCAGCATCATCGACGTCCGGCTGGTGCCGCCCGCAGGCGACCCGGAGTCGGAGTCGGCCGCGGACGTGCGGCTGCCGCCCCGGCTGACGCTGCACATCGGCGCCGCCCGGGCGGTGGTCAGGGTCCGGGTGCTCGGCGGCGGCATGGCCCGGCTGACCCTGGATCGACCGCTGCCCCTGCATGTCGGCGACCGCGTGCTGCTGCGGGATCCGGGTGCCGTCGCCGATCGTGCCACCGGTCGGCCGGTGCAAGGCGCAAGAGTCCTCGACGTGCGGCCGCCACGGCTCCGCGGTACCGGGGCCGCGGCGGCCGCGCTGGCCGAGCTCGGCTCGTGGCCGGACCCGCCCGGCACGGCTGACCTGCTACGACGGCACCGGCTGCTGCGCTCGGCCACGGCATCCGCGATGGGCTTGCGTGACCTGCCACCGCCGGTTCGCGGTGACTGGCTCGCCGATCCCACACACTGGCAGCAGCTCCGACATCGGTTGGCGGCGGCCGTCACCGCACACGCGCGTAGCGATCCGCTGGCGCTCGGCCTGCCGGTTGACGCGGCTAGGGTCACGCTGGGCCTGCCAGACCGCGGCCTGGTCGAGGCCCTGACCGGCTGGCGGGCGGGCGGGAGACCGGACGAGCTGGTCGAGCTGCACGCGGGATATCTGCTGCCGGGACGCGTCCCGGCGGACGGTCAGCACGGTCAGCGGGATCGACCGTCTGGTAGCGAGAGCGCGAGGCGGGACGCTACCGAGTCTGCGGCTGCTCCCCCAGCCGCAGCGGGCCTGCCGGGCCCGGTGGCTGCCGCAGTCCGCACGCTGCTCGCGGACCTCGCGGCCGCGCCGTTCAGCGCACCGGACGGCGAGCGGCTACGGCAGCTCGGGCTCGACACCCGGGCCCTGGCCGCGGCCGAGCGGGCGGGCCTGGTGCACCGCTTCCCCGGCAACGTGGTCCTCCCGGCCGGCGCTGCCACGCAGGCCGAGCGAATCCTGGCCGGTCTGCCGCAGCCGTTCACGACGTCCGAGGCGCGACAGGCGCTGAGGTCGAGCAGGCGGGTCGTGATCCCGCTGCTGGAGTGGCTCGACCGGGAGAGAATCACCCGGCGGCTGCCGGATGACCGCAGGACCATACGAGAGCAGCCGGGCCCGGTCCCGGCGAACGGAGAATGATGGACACGCTCGATGACTGGGCCGACGCGGTGTGCGCGGAGCTTGGCCTGGACCGGGACGAGGCCGTGCAGAAGACGGTGCTCGACCTTGCTCGGGTCGCAGCGCACCAGGTGGACCGTCCGGCCGCGCCGCTGACGGCCTACTTTCTGGGCGAGGCTGTTGGCCGAGGCATGCCGCTGGCAGAAACAGCTGCCCGGCTCCAGCAGCTAGCGCGTGGTTTTGCGGATCGCACCGGACCGGCGGGACGGGTCACCGGCCGCGCGGCAAACGACAATTCCTAGCCACGCCGAGCAGCACAAGTCCGGAGGGATCCTGCCATGACCGACCCCCTGCCGGAGCGCAACCGCCGCACCGAGATCTGGGATGCGATCAATGCGGTGAGGGCAAACTGCGCGGGAAAGAGCCGCGATGAAGTAGAGCAGCTGCTGAGGGACGAACTGGGCCAGCGTGGCATCGACTACCCTGAATCTCTGATCCGTCCAGCTGCCGATGTCCTATCCCATCCGCCTGGACTGCTCGGCCAAGTGCTAGGGCGACAGCGCAGGAAGTCCTGCTGACCGCTCCCGGTCAGCGATCCTGCGCGGTCGGTTCGGCCGCCGTCGGTTCGGCTGCCGTCGGCTCGGCCGCCGTCGGCTCGGCTGCCGTCGTGATCCGGTGCGCGCCGGCGTACACGTTCATCGATGCGCCGCGCAGGAAGCCGACGAGCGTGAGGCCGGCTTCCCCGGCCAGGTCGACGGCGAGCGAGGATGGCGCCGAGACCGCGGCGAGCACGGGAACTCCGGCCAGCGCTGCCTTCTGCACGAGTTCGAACGACGCGCGACCGCTGACGAGCAGGATGCACCCAGCCAGCGGCAGCTGATCACGGAGCAGCGCCCAGCCGACGATCTTGTCGACGGCGTTGTGCCTGCCCACGTCCTCCCTGATGGCCACCAGCTCGCCGGCAGTGGAGAACAGTCCCGCGGCGTGTAGGCCACCGGTCCGGGTGAAGACACGCTGCCGGTCGCGCAGCCTGCCCGGCAGCGCAACCAGTACATCTGGGCTGACGCGGGCTGG
>JASHSZ010000604.1 GCA_030040815.1 Streptosporangiaceae bacterium | reverse complement strand
CTACCGCACGCGGCTCTGCTTGACAGATGGTAGGTTCCAGCCGTGTCCGCCCCTCAGGTCCGAGCGCCCGGCCAGGCCGAGCCCGGAGCTCCCCCTGCGCACGCCGCAGACCAGGGCTTCCGCGGCATCTTCGCCGAGCTGTTCCCGGCGCCTGCCGAGTCACCGGCCCGCCGCGCTGGCCTCCCGCGCTGGGGGTTTGTCCTCTTGCAGGTCGCGGCCGTCGCCCTGGGCGCGCTGGTCATGCTGGCTCGCGTCGGCGGCAGGCCCGTCTGGGAGAGCGTCTATGCCGAGGATCCGGGCATCTACCTGCCGTGGGCGCTCGGGCACCCCTGGCACCTGCTGGAGTCCTACGGGGGTTACCTGCAGCTCGTCCCGCGCCTGATCGGCCAGATCGCCGCGCTGCTGCCGATCCGGGAGGCATCGGTTGCCTTCGCGCTCGGCGGCGCGCTCGTCGCCGCCGGCTGCGCACTGTTCACCTACCACGCCAGTGCAGGGCTGGTCAGCTCTCGCTGGCTCCGGGCCCTGCTTGGCCTGTCCGTGCTCCTGCTGCCGGTGGCGCAGCTCGAGATCGCCGACACCGGCGTCAACTGCATCTGGTACCTGCTGGCGGCCTTGTTCTGGGCCGCGCTGTGGCGGCCGCCTTCGCGGGCTGGCGTGTGGGTAGCCGCGGTCGTCGCGTTCGCTGCGGCGGCATCCACCTCGGTCGCGTTCGTCTTCGCGCCGCTGTTCGCGGCGCGCGCGATCGTGGTGCCCCGGCGCGCCCGCGAGCACGCCGCGACCGTTGGCTGGGCGCTCGGCTGCGTGCTCCAGGTCGCGGTCATCATCGCCAGCCACCAGTCCCGGTTCTCGCCGCACAACCCGCGCAACGCCGTGCTCTATTACCTGCATGACGTCCTCCTCCCGGCGCTCGGCTGGCACCTGTCCTGGCACCTGCGCGACACCGCCGGGGCAACAGGCGCGGCCCTGCTGGTGGGCGCCTTCATCGCCGTCGTCCTCGTTGCCGGGCTGGCCACCGGGGACAAGCGCTGCCAGGTATTCGTCATCACCGCCGTGGGTACCGGGGTCGTTCTCACCGGCATCACCTCGGTGCTCGCCTGGGGCGGGCCGGGCCAGCTGCTCACGGTCGCGGTGGAGCACGGGGCCCGGTACTCCACCGTGCCGATCCTGCTGCTCGACGCGGCCCTGATCGTCGTGGCGGACACCTGGGCACGCCGCTGGTGGCCGCGCCCGAAGGCCGTCGTCGCGGTCACCGTGCTCGTGGCGGTCCTCGCAGTCGGCTGGGCCACCGACTTTCGGTACCCCGTTCGGCGCCTCACCGGGTCGGGCTCTGAGTGGGTGCTGACCGCCGACCAGTGGCTTCGCTACTGCCAGCGCAAGCCGACGGGCACCATCACGGTCACCTTCCCCGACTGGTGGGGAAAGGGCCTGCTGTACAACTCGTTCGGCTGCTCGAGCCTGCGTCGCTGACGCCCGGCACCGCCGGCTGGTTACGCGGCGGGTCCGTAGCTCGGCGGGGCCACGACGAGCGGGTCGGTCCGCACGTCGATGACGGCTGGCAGGCCAGAAGCGCGCGCCTGCTCCAGGGCCCCGGCGAAGTCCGCCGGATCGTTGACCCGCTCGGCGTGGCACCCGAAGCCACGGGCTACGTCGGTGAAGCTCGCGTCGGTGAACGTCCAGTTCTTCGCCTGGTCGGCGTTGCCCGCGTCCCAGAGCCTGGCTTCCTGGTTCATCGACCGGTTGTTGTTCACCACGACGATCACGTTGACGCCGTACCGGCGAGCGGTCTCCAGCTCGGCGATGTGGTAGTAGAAGCCGGCGTCGCCGGTCAGGCAGACCACTTCGCGGTCAGGCAGCGCGCACTTGGCGCCTATCGAGGCGGGCAGGCTCCAGCCGAGCGACCCGGCCGCGCGGACCATGGACTGCCCATCCCGCAGCTGGATGTGCCGGGCGCTCCAGGCTCCCACGTGCCCGGTGTCCCCCACGATGATGCCGTCGTCCGCCATCTCCGTCGCCACCTGGGCGAACAGTCGCTCCGGGCGGATCTGCACGGCGGCCGAGGATTCGGTCCCGGCGATCTCGCGCCGCCACTCGCCGCGCAGCTGGGCAACCCGGTCCAGCCATGCCCGCGGCGCTGCCCCCGAGACGCCGCCGGTGAGCTGGGTGACCGCCGCCTGGACGTCTGCCACCAGCGGCACGCCGACAGGGAAGTTCCGGCCGATCTCCTCTCCCCTGACGTCGACCTGGATGATCGTTGCGCCGTCCGGGATGAGGGTCCAGTTCCGGGTGGTCATGCTGCCGAGCGACGAGCCCAGCACCAGGACGACGTCGGCCTCCAGCAGCACCCTGTTCGCGCCGTCGGCGCCGTACTGTCCGACCACCCCGCCGTACAGCGGGTGGTGGTACGGAATCGTCGCCATGCCGTTTAGGCTCATCACGACCGGCACCTGCGCCTTCTCGGCGAATGCCCGCACCGCCACTGCCGCGCGGGACCGCGCCACGCCGTTGCCGGCCAGCACGACCGGGCGCCGCGCCGCGGCCAGCACCGCCAG
>JASHSZ010000603.1 GCA_030040815.1 Streptosporangiaceae bacterium | reverse complement strand
CGCGACGAGCCCTTCCTGGTCATCTCCGGGGACGCGCTCACTGACATCGACCTGTCCGACCTCATCGCCTTCCACAAAGACAACAAGGCACTCGTCACCGTCGCCCTGGCCCGCGTGCCGGATCCGCTCGAGTTCGGCATCGTCATCATGGACGATGACGGCAAGATCCAGCGGTTCCTGGAGAAGCCGACGTGGGGTCAGGTGTTCTCCGACACGGTCAACACCGGGATCTACGTGATGGAGCCCGAGGTACTCAGCCACGTGCCGACCGGGCAGGTCGTCGACTGGTCGGGCGAGGTGTTCCCGAAGATGCTCGAGAACGGCGAGCGGCTGTACGGGTGGATCGCCGACGGCTACTGGGAGGACGTCGGCTCGCTGGAAAGCTACATGAAGGCCCAGGCTGACGTGCTGAGCGGCAAGGTCAACGCGGAGATCGACGGATTCGAGGTGTCGCCGGGGGTGTGGATCGCCGAGAGCGCGGAGGTGGACCCGGACGCGGTGCTGCGCGGGCCGCTGTGCATCGGCGACTACGCGAAGGTTGAGGCGGGTGCGGAACTGCGCGAGTTCACCGTCGTCGGCGCCAACGTCATCATCAAGGAAGGCGCGTTCCTGCACCGGGCGGTCGTGCACAACAACGTTTACCTCGGCCGGGGCGTTAACCTGCGGGGCTGCGTCGTCGGCAAGAACACCGACGTGATGAGCCAGGCCAGAATCGAGGAAGGGGCGGTCGTCGGCGACGAGTGCGTGATCGAGCCGGACAGCTACGTCTCCGCCGGAGTCAAGGTCTACCCGTTCAAGACCATCGAGGCAGGCGCCGTCGTCAACACCAGCGTGATCTGGGAATCCCGCGGGCAGCGCACGCTGTTCGGCCCGCGCGGAGTTTCCGGCCTGGTCAACGTCGAGATCACGCCTGAGCTCTGCGTCCGGCTGGCCAGCGCGTACGCGACCACGCTGAAGAAGGGCGCGGTGATCACCACCTCGAGGGACGCCTCGCGCGCCGCGAGAGCGCTGAAGCGCGCCGTGCATGGCGCGCTGAACGCCAGCGCCATCAACGTGGTTGACCTCGAGGCGCAGCCGATGCCGGTGGCCAGGTTCGAGACCGCGCGCAGCGACTGCAGTGGCGGCATCGCGCTGCGCACGACCCCCGGCGACCCGCAGTCGCTGGACATCATCTTCATGGACTCTGACGGCGCCGACCTGTCCGAGGCGGCGCAGCGCAAGCTGGAGCGGGTGTTCTCCCGGCAGGAGTACCGGCGGGCGTTTCCGGGTGAGATCGCCGAACTGTCGTACCCGCCGCGCGTGGTCGAGGCGTATACCGCGACGCTGCTCGGGGCTGTCGACATGACGGGCGTCTTCGACGCCGGCCTGCGAGTGGTCGCCGACTGCGCAGGCGGGACGACGTCGCTGGTGCTTCCCAGCCTGCTTGGCAAGATCGGCGTGGACGTGCTGACCGTCAACAACCGGCTGGACGAGTCGTCGCCGACCCAGTCACTGGCGGCGGCGCGCGCCGACCTGAACCGGCTGGCCGACCTGGTGTCCTCGGCAGGGGCGGCGTTCGGAGTCCGGTTCGACCCGGTGGGCGAGCGCATCGCGCTGGTCGACGACAAGGGGTCCCTGGTCAGCGACGACCGCGCCCTGCTGGTAGTGCTCGACCTGATTGCTGCCGAGCGGCGCGGCGGGAAGGTCGCCCTGCCGGTGACCACCACAAGGGTCGCGGAGGAGGTTTCCCGTTATCACGGGGTCGAGGTGAACTGGACGCCCACGTCGCTGCACGGCCTCTACGAGGCCGCGGCCAGCCCGGAGGTGATCTTCGCCGCAGACGGCAAGGGCGGCTTCGTGGTGCCCGGTTTCTCTCGCTCCATCGACGGGATCGCGGCGTTCACCCAGCTGCTGGGCCTGGTCGCCCGGACGCGGCTCACGCTGAGCCAGATCGGCGCGCGTCTCCCCGAGGCGAGCCTGCTCAAGCGCTCCATGCCGACGCCGTGGGCGGCGAAAGGCCTGGTCATGCGCACGGTCATGGAGGCCGCCGGGGACCGGCAGGTCGACACGACCGACGGGGTCCGGGTCCTCGAGCCGGGCCGGGGCTGGGCCCTGGTGCTGCCCGATCCCGCCGATGCCGTCACGCACCTATGGGCCGAGGGCCGCGACGCCGACACCGCCCAGGAACTGCTGGACGACTGGGCCGCGGTCGTCGAGCGAGCTGGTCGCTGACTGGCGCCGGCCGCTGGCCGGGCAGGCCACACCGGCGGCGAGCACCCGCCAGGCGTGAGACAATCGCTGCTCAGGCTGACAGTCGACCGGGTAGCCTTGGCGCCTGAGCGGCCGGGCTGTCTCGACAACACGGCGGAGGTGCAGCCACGATGTGGCACAGGCGTCGCGATCGTGCCCAGCGTGGCGCCGGGAGGCCATGGTCACTCTGGCCACTGGGCGCCCGCCGGCCCCAGGCGGCGGCGCCCAGGCGGCGCGTGGACCACCGCGGGTCGCCGCAGGTAGCGTGGACGGTACCGCCGGAATTCGCGCGAGTCCCTGCCACAGCGGGCGCAGCACCGGCTGCCACCGCCAGCGGGACGAAAGGGGGGCTCGGCGAGCTGATGCCTAGCGTCTACTGCACCGCCTGCGGCGAGGCCAATCCGGACGGCGCGCGGTTTTGCGCGAAGTGCGGCACCCCGCTGATGCGGCTGTCCGGGGACCGGGTCGCCGAGACGACGTCCACCATCTCCATCCCGGGCTCTGACCTGGACACCGAGGCCGCGGAGGTGCTGGCAGCCGATGCCGCGGCGGTAGCCGCGCTGCCGGCCGGTACCGCGATGCTCGCGGTGCTCCGCGGGCCGAACGCGGGCAGCAGGTTCCTGCTGAACAGCGACCTCACGCTGGTCGGCCGCCACCCCGACAGCGACATCTTCCTTGACGACGTAACGGTTTCCCGGCGGCACGCCGAGTTCTACCGGCACGGTGGGATCTTCACGGTCCGTGATGTCGGGAGCCTGAACGGCACGTACGTCAACAGGGAGCGCATCGAGGAAGTCATCCTGCACGCGGGCGACGAGGTCCAAGTCGGCAAGTTCAGGCTGGTATTCCTGCTCGGGCCTGCGGCCTCGGCCGAATACACCGGAGGCTCGCAGGTCGGGCAATGAGCGCACAGCCTGCCCGCGGATACCTCGGCATCAGCGAGGTCCTGGCTCAGCTTCGCCCCGAGTTCCCGGACATCAGCGTCTCGAAGATCAGGTTCCTGGAGACCGAGGGACTGATAAGCCCGGCACGTTCGCCGAGCGGCTATCGCAGGTTCTGCGCAGCTGACGTCGACCGGCTGCGCTTCATTCTGGCGGCTCAGCGCGATCAGTACCTGCCGCTGCGGGTGATCAAGGAACGGCTGACCGGGCCGGGCAGCCAGCCGCGGACCGACGGCGTGCTCGGCCTCGGCGCCGGCGGAGTGCTCGGCCCGGCCGCGGACGGCGAGATCGGCCCGGGCACCGGACTGCTCAGCCGGCGCGAGCTGCTCGCTGCCGCGGGCCTGTCCGAGGCGCTGCTCACCGAGCTTGAGACGTTCGGCCTGGTCCGTCGCATCGGGCGACAGTACGGGCGGGATGCCCTGCAGGTAGCAAGGGCCGCCGCCGCGCTGACGACCTACGGGGTCGAGGCCCGCCACCTGCGGGCGGTGCGGGCGGCGGCCGAGCGGGAGGCGGCCATGGTCGAGAGCCTGGTCGCGCCCATCCTCGCCCAGCGCGGGCGGGGGGCCAGAGACCTGGCAGCCCGGACCGCCGCCGAGGTCGCGGAGGAGGTGCTGCGGCTGCACGGCGCGCTGGTCGACGCGGCGCTGGCGGAGGCGGGCCTGGCCACCGTCCCGGCCGCCGCGAGCGGCCGGGACGGTGATCGTCCGGAGGCGCCGCACGGGCTGGCTCCCGGCGTGGCTGGTGCGAGCGCATGACCGAGCTGCACTGTCGTCACGATGACCCGGACCACGGTCGGGTGATGCGCTATTGCGGGTGTACGTTGACAAAGGGAGTGCCTGCCAGGCTAGGGGGAATGCCTGTAGGCACATCCGCAGGGAACGGCAGCGCGCAGGCGCGGATAGGGACGGAGCCGCCGTGAGGCTGATGGAGGTCGTTGGCGTCCGGGTGGAGATGGCCACAAATAACCCCATCGTCCTGCTCAAGGAGACCGACGGCGAGCGTTACCTGCCGATCTGGATCGGACCGAACGAGGCCACGGCCATCGCCTTCGCCCAGCAGGGCATGGTGCCGCAGCGGCCCCTGACGCATGACCTGATGCGTGACATGCTCGAGGCGCTTGACATCCGGCTGACGACGGTCAATATCACCGCGCTCAGGGATGGCATCTTCTTCGCTGACCTGATCTTCTCCAACGGCCGCGAAGTCAGCGCCAGGCCGTCGGACTCCATCGCGCTGGCCCTCCGCACCGGTGCCGCGATCTACGTCAGGGAGGAGATCCTCGATGAGGCGGGGGTCGCGATCCCTGAGACGGATACCGACGAGCAGGAGAACGAGGTAGAGAAGTTCCGGGAGTTCCTGGACTCGATCTCGCCCGAGGACTTCGGCCGGTCCACCTGAGCTGGCATGCGGCCGTCGGCGGGGCTGAGTTCGCGCCGTGCGAGACCGGCCGCGACGCGCCGTCGGGATCGTTGACGCACCCGCGCCCCCCGGCCTACCGTGCAGAGGAATCCCCAGGCACCGTCGCCCTGGGCCGGAGGTGGGTGTGGCGGTGAGCAGAGGCGAGTCAGCGGCCCCGAGACCGCGGGCTGACTCGAGTCAGCCGCGTGCCGAGCAGCAGTTGCTGTTCGGCGAGGACGTTACGGGCCAGCCCGAGGGCCGCGGCTACCGCGGGCCGACCGCGTGCGCCGCCGCGGGCATCAGCTACCGGCAGCTTGACTACTGGGCTAGGACCGAGCTCGTGGAGCCCAGCATCCGGGCAGCGAGCGGATCCGGCTCCCAGCGGTTGTACAGCTTCCGGGACATCCTGGTCCTTAAGGTCGTCAAGCGGCTGCTCGACACTGGCATCTCGCTACAACAGATCAGGGCCGCCGTGACACACCTGCGCGAGCGCGGCACCGCCAACCTAGCCGCGATCACGCTCATGAGCGACGGGGTGAGCGTGTACGAGTTCACCTCCCCGGATGAGGTGGTGGACCTCCTGCAGGGCGGCCAGGGTGTGTTCGCGATCGCGCTCGGCCGGATCTGGCAGGAGGTTGACGCGGACCTGGCGAAGCTTCCTGCGGAGAGCGCCGAGGGTGCCGCGGCCGTGCCGCCTGGGCACGATGAGCTCGCGGGCCGCCGCGCCCGCAAGACGGGCTAGCGGGGCGCGGCCGGCGGCCGGTCATGGTTATTTCGCTCGTCGTGCCGAAGGCAGGCTCACTCGGGTAGGCTCGGGGCGCTGGATCACGCCGGCCGGGAGAGACTCAGCGCAGCCAGCGCCGAGCGCCGAAGGGGCAACCTCCCCGGAACCTCTCAGGCAGCAAGGACCGGGCGGTGTGCGCGGCTCTGGAGCCCGCGAGTGCGGTCAACAGAGGGGGAGTTCGACACCCAGACGGCGGCGGGCAATGCCCGCCTGGGGAGGCTCCCATGGAATTCGCCCAGCGTCATATTGGTCCCGCCGACGCCGACCAGGCTCGGATGCTCGAGGTCGTCGGCTACTCCTCGCTCGACGAGCTGACCAGCGCTGCCCTGCCGGCCGGCCTGCGGGCCGACGCCGAACTCGGCCTGCCCCAGCCGGTGACCGAGGACGCCGCGCTGGCCGAGCTGCGGCGGCTGGCCGCCGAGAACACGGTCGTTACCTCGATGATCGGGCTGGGTTACTACGGCACGCATACGCCAGCGGTGATCCGCCGGAATGTGCTGGAGAACCCCGCCTGGTACACCGCCTACACGCCGTATCAGCCGGAGATCTCACAGGGACGGCTGGAGGCGCTGCTGACCTTCCAGACCATGGTCGAAGACCTGACGGCGCTGCCGGTGGCCGGCGCGTCGATGCTGGACGAGGCCATCGCCGCAGCCGAGGCCATGACGCTGGCCCGGCGGGCGCACGGCCGCGGCCGGGTGTTCCTGGCCGACGCCGACTGCCTGCCCCAGACCCTCGCCGTCCTGGCCACCAGGGCCGAGCCGCTCGGCATCGAGCTGGTGACCGGCCGCCTCACCCCGGAGCTCATCCGCGCACAGCCCGCGGGGGAGCTGTTCGGCGTGCTGGTGCAGTATCCGGCCGCGAGCGGCGCGCTGCGCGACCCTGCTCCGGCGATCGCGGCCGCGCACGAGGCTGGCGCGCTCGCCGTGGTGGCGGCCGATCTGCTGGCCATGACGCTCCTCACGCCGCCCGGTGAGCTGGGCGCCGACATCGCCGTGGGTAGCACCCAGCGATTCGGCGTGCCGATGGGCTATGGTGGCCCGCACGCGGGATACATCTGCGTGACCGACCCGCTCAAGCGCCAGCTGCCC
>JASHSZ010000602.1 GCA_030040815.1 Streptosporangiaceae bacterium | reverse complement strand
TCTGTCCGTGTCAAGCTTAGCCGGATGTCACTATTTTACTAAAACAGTTATGTCCGGACTTTGTATCTATTCCCGTTCAGGAGCCGTGGGGCAGCGCAGGGCAGACGAGGTCAGGGTCCGCCGCGAGTCAGGCCCCGGCTGCATGAGCTCGCCATGCGCTACGCTGAGATCGCTCTGCGGCCGGGAGGATCATCCCGGCTGGCCGTGCCAGACCCGCCGTGCCGATCTATGCGGCGCCTGGGGCGGCACCGGCAGGGTGCCCGGGCGATTGGCTCAGCGGGAGAGCGCCTCGTTCACACCGAGGAGGTCACTGGTTCGATCCCAGTATCGCCCACCAGATCAGCCTTCCCGCTGCGGTGGACCCGGCGGTGCTACCCGTCTGAGCGGGTACTTGCCTACCGTGAATCATTGCCACGATCAGGGTCCCGATCGCGGACCCCTCAGCCGGCTAGGCGTTCGAGCCCTTGATGGCCTGCGCGTACTCGCGCCCTTTGTACCAGCCACAGGATGAGCACGCGGTGTGCGGCAGGACGGCTTCCCGGCAGCGCGGGCAGCGAGCGAGGGTCGGAGGCTTGGCCTTCCACTGCGCACGACGGGACCGTGTCCTCGATCGTGACTTCTTCCACTTCGGAGTGAGGCCCCCGGTCATGGCGACATTCTCCAGTTCGTGTCGGCGTCCGTGGCAGCCTGATTAGCCCTCAGAGGCGGGCCAACACGGCTGAGAAGGTGGCGGCTTGTCAGAATACCGCACGCGGGCGGCCGCCGCGTCGCCGCTGGTCCGCCGCTGCCGCGCACGCCACTGAGCGGCGCCACGTTACGGATCGTTTACGCACTGCATAGCTATCGGCGTGACAGTTCGGGTACGACTGTAACGCTTAGTAACTAGACTGACCGGCGCGCAGCCCGGGGGGTGACGGCTGCGCACCAGCGGAGACGCCACGGGACGGGGGTTCGGCGTGTTCGGAGTAAGGCGGCAAACACCGCAGCCCGGCGACGAAGGGTCAGCCGGCGGGAACTCGCTCGACTCGGCCGACGAGGGTCGCGAAGCAGAGGACGGGAAACCCTACCGGGCAGCTGGCGGCGATGGCGGGGCGTCCCGCCAGAGCACGAACCGGGCCCGCCAGCCCGGCCCCAGGGCCATCGCGATCGGCACCGCGGCGGTGCTGGCGGTCGCGGCCGGTATCGCCTACGCCGTGACGTCGTGGGGGGCCGGCGCCAACGGACCGGCGAAGGCAGCCAGCCCGATCCGCGTTGTGTCGGTCTCACCGGCCAATCAAGCGAGCGGGGTGGACGGCGCGAATCCGATCATCGTGACGTTCAACCAGCCGGTCTCGGCCAGTTCCACGACGCCAACGCTGACGCCGAGCGTGCCGGGTGACTGGACGGCGTTCGGCGACTCGCTGGAATTCATGCCGACCACGCCTTTCAACGAGTCCACCAGTGTCACGGTCCAGATCCCCGGCGGTGCCTCGGGAGTCCACTCATCAAGCGGCGGCATGCTCACCGCCGCTGTCACGTCGCAGTTCACCACCGCCGCTTACAGTCAGGCAGGGCTCGCCGTCCTGCTCGCGGAGCAGGGCTACCTCCCTCTGAGCTTCGTGCCGGATCACACCAGCCCGGCCATGGCGGATCTCTGGGGCGCTGACGCCGCTGCCGACACGCCGCAGGGCGAGGCGTACGAGCCGCCGCCGGGGACGTTCTCCTGGGCTTCCGGCTACCCCGCGTCGCTAGTAGCACAGTGGACGCCGGACCAGGCCAACGTCATCCTTGAGGGCGCAGTGATGGCCTTCAAGTCCGAGCACAACATGACCATCGACGGCAGCCTGACGCCGCAGCTGTGGACCGCGCTCTTCCAGGCGCAGCAGAGCGGCCAGCAGAACACAAATGGCTACACCTACGCCGTCGCCAACAAGGGGTCACCGGAAACGCTGACCATCTGGCACAACGGCCAGGTCGTGCTCACCAGCCTGACGAACACAGGCATACCCTCGGACCCGACCGTGGACGGCACCTTCCCGGTCTACGAGCGGTTCCTCAACACGATCATGAGCGGTTTTAACCCGGACGGCAGCTACTACTCGGACCCGGTGCAGTTCGTCTCCTACTTCAACGGCGGCGACGCGGTGCACTACTTCGCGCGCGGGTCGTACGGCTATCCCCAGAGCCTGGGCTGCGTCGAGCTGCCGTACAACGCCGCCCAGCAGGCCTACCCCTATCTGACCTACGGCAGCCTGGTGACCGTCCAGGGCTAACGACCCGCCGGCCCGGGCCTGCTGCCTGCACCCAAACCGCCCGGCACCGCAACGACGCGGTGCCGGGCGGTTTGCCTGCCTGGCGGGCGTGGCGCCCGGTAGCCACTGAAGAACGGATCGTGACCAGGCCGCCCCAACCGGATCGTGAGTCGCTAACTCCGGGGCGGCGGGCTGCCGCCGACCGGTACGCTCAGATGGTCTGTTAGTTCCGCAGATCGACCAGGTCGCGCCGATGGCGGAGGGCGTCCGGGTTTCGGCCTGTCGGTACCGGCCTCAGGCTGTAAGCAATTCTTTATCTGGTCCCAGGGTGATTACCAGTGTCGGCACATAGAGTCACTCGCACGGGTGTCCTGTGGCACAGGCGATCCGGAGTGACCGCCCGTCGTGCGTGGTCGGGCAGCTACGGGCTACGAGGGAGTCTCGAGTGTCCTTGACGAGCGTGCGCGGGCGAGTCCTGGCCCTCGGCGGCGTGATCGTTCTCCTGCTCGCTGGCGGTCTCTGGGTCGCGCTCACCGACTCTGCTGCGCAGTCAGCAAGCGACCACGACAACGCGGCCTCGCGCTCCACGCAGGCAGCGGCTGCTCCGCTGCAGCTGGTATCCGCCACGCCGGCCAGCGGCGCCACCGGCGTCAACGGCGCGGGCGACATCACGATCACGTTCTCCGCTCCGGTGGCGACCACCTCGCCCCTGCCCACGATTACCCCGTCCATCCAGGGCAGCTGGACCGGCGCGGGTACGGACACGCTTCAGTTCGAGCCGACCGCGGCCTTCAGCCAAAGCACGCAGGTCACCGTTCAGATCCCTGGCGGCGTGCAGGGCGTCCGGTCCGCGCGAGGCGGCCTGCTCGCCAGCTCGACGCAGGTGAGCTTCCAGACCGGCACCTATCAGACCGGCCGGCTCGACGAGCTCCTGGCCCAGCTCGGTTACCTGCCACTGACCTGGGCCCCGGCGCCCGGCGCGACGGTGCCCGCGGCGTTCGACTCAGCCGGCCAGATCGCCGCGGCCTACAGCCCGCCGCCAGGCTCCTGGACCTGGGAGTCGGGCTACCCGAGCGAGCTGCAGAACTTCTGGGACGGCGGCGCGGCAGACAGTGAGATCGTCACCGGCGCCGTGATGGCGTTCGAGTCCAATGAGAACCTGACGATCGACGGCATCGCGGGACCACAGGTCTGGTCCGCCCTGTTCAGTGCGGTCGCGGCTGGCCAGAACAACCCCAACGGCTATAGCTACGCGATAGCCGCCGAGAGCGACCCGGAGACGCTGACGATCTGGCATAACGGCCAGCAGGTGCAGCAGAGCCTCGCCAACACGGGCATCGAGGCCGCGCCGACGACGCTCGGGACCGCGCCGGTCTACCTCCGCTACCGCAACCAGATCATGCGGGGCACCAACCCGGACGGCACGCAGTACGCCGACCCGGTTCAGTTCGTGTCGTACTTCCGCAGCGGTGAGGCGGTGCACTACTTCCCGCGCGGCTCTTACGGCTTCCCGCAGAGCCTCGGCTGCGTCGAGCTCGACCTGTCCGACGCGCAGAACGCCTGGCAGTACCTCACCTACGGCACGCTGGTCACGGTCGAGGCCGGCGCCCTCACGCCGCCCGGCAGCCCGACGGCCTAGCCGCGAGCATCCTGGCCTCAGCAGCGACCGAGACCGCGGCTAGCAGCCCAGGCAAGCGGCAGCCGGCCGCTACCGCGGCCGCGCGCCGCCGATAGCATCAAGCGGCGGGGTGATCGGCCCCGCGGGCGCGGGCGCAACCGCCCGCGTCCGGCGTGACCGCGGACCCCGTACAAAGGAAGCACCATCCCAGCACTTGAGGAGCCACCGTGCCTGCCGAAAAGCTGCGCATCACACTCGCCGGAAGCGAGCACGTGGTGGAAGAGGGCACGACGGCCGGGCAAGCGCTGGCCGACCGGGACCCGGCCAGCAAGCCGGTTGCGGCCAGGGTCAACGGAGACCTGCGCGACCTGTCCTACCGGCTCACCGAGGGAGACCTGGTCGAGCCGGTGTCCATCGACTCCCCAGACGGCCTGAACATCCTGCGCCACTCCACCACGCACGTCATGGCGCAGGCTGTGCAGGACCTGTTCCCTGCGGCGAAGCTTGGCATCGGCCCGCCCATCGAGAACGGCTTCTACTACGACTTCGACGTCCCCCAGGCGTTCGCGCCGGACGACCTCAAGGCGATCGAGCAGAAGATGCGGCAGCTAGTCCGGCAGGGCCAGCTCTTCAGCCGCCGCGTCGTGACCATCGAAGACGCCATGATGGAGCTGGCTGCCGAGCCCTACAAGCTGGAGCTCATCGGCCTCAAGGGCGGGACCACCGCGACCGCCGGTGGCGTCGGCGACGCTGCGCTGGGCGACTCGGGGGAGTCGGTCGAGGTCGGCGGCGCGGAGCTGACTATCTATGACAATCTCGATCCAGCTACTGGCGAAGTCATCTGGAAGGACCTGTGCCGCGGCCCGCACATTGCCACCACCAGGGACATCCCGGCCTTCAAACTGATGCGGTCGGGCGGTGCGTACTGGCGCGGCAGCGAGCAGAACCCGCAGCTGCAGCGGATCTACGGCACCGCGTGGCCGTCTCGCGAGGAGCAGGACGACTACCTGGCGCTGCTGGCGGAGGCGGAGAAGCGCGACCACCGCAGGCTGGGCGCCGAGCTTGACCTGTTCTCCTTCCCGACCGAGATCGGCAGCGGGCTGCCGGTCTTCCACCCCAAGGGCGGCATCGTCCGCAAGGCGCTGGAGGACTACTCCCGGCAACGGCACGAGCAGTCCGGCTACGAGTTCGTCTTCACCCCCCACATCAGCAAGTCGGAGCTGTTCGAGACCTCCGGTCACCTGGAGTGGTACGCCGACGCGATGTACCCGCCCATGGAACTGGAGGGCGCGCGGTACTACCCCAAGCCGATGAACTGCCCGATGCACATCCTCATCTACGCCTCGCGCGGCCGCTCCTACCGCGAGCTGCCGCTGCGGCTGTTCGAGTTCGGCACCGTGTACCGGTTCGAGAAGTCCGGCGTCGTGCACGGCCTGACGCGAGCCCGCGGCTTCACCCAGGACGACTCGCACATCTTCTGCACGCCCGAGCAGCTGCACGACGAACTGGCCAGCCTGCTGGACTTCGTCGTGGGTCTGCTGCGTGACTACGGGCTGACCGAGTTCGAGGCCGAACTGTCCACCCGGCCGGAGAAGTTCGTCGGCGAGATCGCCGACTGGGACAGGGCCGAGGCCGCGCTCAAGCACGCGCTGGACAAATCCGGACTGCCCTACGTGATCGCCGAGGGAGAGGGCGCGTTCTACGCGCCGAAGATCGACGTGCACGTGAAGGACGCGATCGGCCGCCGCTGGCAGCTGTCGACGCTGCAGGTCGACTTTCAGGAGCCCGGCCGGTTCGGGATCGAGTACCAGGCCGCTGACGGAAGCCGGCAGCGGCCGTACATGATCCATCGTGCGCTGTTCGGCTCGATCGAGCGGTTCTTCGGCATCCTGGTCGAGCACTTCGCCGGCGCGTTCCCGCCCTGGCTTGCCCCGGTCCAGGTGGTCGGCATCCCCATCTCCGACCAGCACGTCGGCTACCTGGCACTCCTCGCCACCCGGCTGCGGGAGCACGGCATCCGGGTCGAGGTCGACGCCAGTGACGACCGGATGCAGAAGAAGATCCGCAACGCGCAGCGGCAGAAGGTCCCGTACATGCTGCTCGCCGGTGACGACGACGTGGCCGCCGACGCGGTGTCGTTCCGGTATCGCAGCGGGGAGCAGAAGAACGGCGTGCCTGTCGCCGATGCCATAGCCGAGATCACCGGGGCCGTGGCCAGCCGGATCCAGGTCTGACGTCGGTGGCCGATCCGATGCCGGCGCGCCGTGACGCCGTCTCTGACGTGCCAGACGAGATCGCGCCGGACGGGCTCATGCGGCTGTGGATGCCGCATCGGATGGCCTACATCAAGGGCGAGAACAAGCCGCCTGACGGCGCCCCCGGACAGTGCCCGTTCGACGAGATCCCGAAGATGTCTGACGCTGACGGGCTGATCGTGGCGCGCGGCGTGCAGGTCTACGCGGTGCTCAACCTCTA
>JASHSZ010000601.1 GCA_030040815.1 Streptosporangiaceae bacterium | reverse complement strand
GTCACCGGCACCCGGCCCGGAGTCGATCGTCCGGCGGGCAGCGCTGACCAGCTCCATCAGCCGCGCCACGGCCACGTTCAGCCGAGTCGTCTCGACCAGTCTGGTTACCTCGTCGATCGTGCGATGCGTCACCTTGCGCAGGTCCGGGTCACCAGCGGCCGGACCGTCAGCGACGGGCGGCGCTGCGGCGACGTCGGCAGCCACCCTGGCCACCCGGCCAAGGAACTTCACCAGTGCGTCAGGGTTCATGTCGGCCCAGTCGATGTCGTCCTCGGGCGGGCTCGCGAAGATCATCGTCAGCCGGATTGCGTCCACGCCGTGCGCGGCCAGCTGCTCCCCCAGGTTGACGCCATTACCCAGCGACTTGGACATCGCCTTGCCGTGGTTGATCACCTGGCCCTGGTTCACGAGCGCAGTGAACGGCTCGGTGAAGTCCACCATCCGCATGTCGTGCAGCACCTTGACGAAGAACCGCGAGTACAGCAGGTGCAGGATTGCGTGCTCCACACCACCGACATACAAGTTCACCGGCGACCAGCGGCGGACCGCATCCAGCTCGAACGGGCCGTGCTCGAAGGATGGCGAGCAGTACCGCAGGAAGTACCAGGACGAGTCCACGAAGGTGTCCATGGTGTCGGTGTCGCGCTTGGCCGGCCCGCCGCACTTCGGGCACTCGGTGGCCACCCAGTCGGTCGCTGCGGCCAGCGGCGACACACCCTTAGGGGCCAGCTCCTGGCCGCGCAGGTCGGGCAGCAGCACCGGGAGCTGGTCGTCCGGCACCGGCACCTCGCCGCAGCCGTCGCAGTAGACAATCGGAATCGGCGCGCCCCAGAAGCGCTGCCTGGACAGCAGCCAGTCGCGCAGCCGGTAGTTCACCGCGCCGCGACCGAGCCCGCGCTCGGCCAGGATCTCGATGATCCGGGCGATCGCCGCCTGCTTCGACAGCCCGTCCAGCGGCCCGGAGTTGACCAGCGTTCCTTCGCCGGGCGTCGCGACCCCGGTAACCGCCGGATCCGGCGAGCCGGTGTCCAGGACCACCCGCACTGGCAGGCCGAAGACGCGGGCGAAGTCCAGGTCACGCTGATCATGCGCGGGCACGGCCATGATCGCGCCGGTGCCGTAGTCGGGCAGCACATAGTCAGCGGCCCAGATCGGGATGCGCTCGCCGTCTACCGGGTTGATCGCGTGCCGACCCAGGAACACGCCGGTCTTTTCACGCTCGGCCGACTGTCGCTCAATGTCGGTCAGCTTGCGGACCTCGGCCACGTAGTCGGCCAGGGCGGACTGCTGCTCGGGCGCGCACAGTTCGCTGGCCAGCGGCGAGTCCGCAGCGACGACGAAGAACGTCGCGCCGTACAGCGTGTCCGGCCGGGTGGTGAAGACCGTGACCGGCTCGGCCCGCCCCTCGATCGGGAACGCGACCTCGGCGCCTTCGCTCCGGCCGATCCAGTTGCGCTGCATCAGCAGCACCCGGTCGGGCCACTTGCCCTCCAGCACCGCCATGTCGGCCAGCAGCCGGTCCGCGTACTCGGTGATCTTGAAGTACCACTGCGTCAGTACCCGGCGCACCACCTCCGACCCGCAGCGCTCGCACTTGCCGGCGATGACCTGCTCGTTCGCCAGCACGGTCTGGTCGACAGGGCACCAGTTGACGTAGCCGTCGGCGCGGTAGGCCAGACCACGCTCGTAGAAGCGCAGGAACAGCCACTGCGTCCACTTGTAGTAGTCCGGGTCGCAGGTCTGCAGCCGCCGGGACCAGTCAAAAGACACCCCGTACTGGCGGAACGAGGCGGCCTGAACCTCGATGTTGGCGTGCGTCCAGTCCGCTGGGTGCGTGTTGTTCCTGATCGCGGCGTTCTCGGCAGGAAGGCCGAAGGCGTCCCAGCCGATCGGGTGCAGCACGTTGTCCCCGCGCAGCACGTAGTAGCGCGCCATGGCGTCGCCCAGCGCGTAGGCCTCCGCATGCCCCATGTGCAGGTCGCCGGAGGGATAAGGAAACATGTCCAGCAGGTACGTGCGCGGCCGCGGATCATCCGGGTCGTCGCTAGCGCTGAAGATGTCCATGGCGGCCCAGCGCTGCTGCCACTTGTCCTGGATCGCGCGCGGATCGAAGCGGTCCGCGGTCTCGGCGGCTGTCATGACTTCCTCGTGACTTAGGTGAGGTCGGAATCGGCCCCTGTCCGGCCTGAGCTTTCCCTTGCTCGTCAACCAAAAGCGCCCCCCGGTCACGAGGGGCGCCGCGCCAACGACAGGACAGTCGGCGCGGCTAGGTAAGGAGCAGCCGGGCGAAACGCATGCGTTTAGGGTAGCGCACCGCACTCGCCGACACAGACAGCAGCACAGGAGCGCCGGACGGCCCGGCGAAGCCAGCCGCCGGGCAGCCAGCGGCAGGAGCACACACCATCTGCACGACTGACATTCCCGGCGACATTGTCACCGCGACGAAAACGCCGTCAGCTAGGAGAAAATAGTGCGTCGCGCCTTTCTTCTTGACCACGCTCCTGGGGAGTCTAATAATGGCGTGGCACCGCCGCAACGGGCCGCTGCGACACGTGGCGTATCGCTGGTCTACGAGGCCAGCCGGGGGATCAACCGCGTCAGCGCTCGGTCTGTGCAGGCGGGCTGGCCATGGCAAAAGGCCTTAATGCGGGGGAATAATGCAGATCTGCGCGCGCGCAGAATTACTGTGCGTCGTTTGTCGAATTCGGTCAACGCGGTCTACAACTCACGGTGGGCGCGAGGCGCGCAGGCAAACTTCCAGCGCCCGCCAGGCGGCCACGGTGAGAGGCCAGGGCCATGCCTGAGGCAGCCACCCTCCGGCACGGGCCGTCCCTTGCGGTCGTCGGCATGGCATGCCGGTTTCCGGACGCAGACGACGCGTCCGGACTGCTGGACGTCGTGCTGACCGGCCGGCGAGCATTCCGTCGCGTTCCGCCCAGCCGGCTGAACCTCGCCGAGTATTACCGATCGGACCCGACGACCCCCGACGCCACCTACAGCACCAGGGCCGCGCTCATCGAGGGCTGGCGGTTCGATCGCGCGGCCTTCGGCATTGACCTCGCCGTCTACCTTGCCTCCGATCCGGCACACTGGCTCGCGCTCGAAACCGCCGCCCGGGCCCTGTCCGCCGCGGGGCTCCCGGCCGGCGCCGGGCTGGCTCGCGACCGAACCGGTGTCATCATCGGCAATACGCTGGCTGGCGACACCTCGAGGGCTAACGCGCTGCGGCTACGCTGGCCGTACGTGCGCCGGGCCCTCACCGAGGCGCTGGACGCAGCGGCCATCCCGACCGGTCAGGCCGGTACCGTGCTGCGCCGGGCGGAGCGGCGTTTCCTGGCCCCGTTCCCCGTCATTGGCCCCCACAGCCTTGCGGGCAGCATGCCGGCCACGATCGCGGCCACGATCAGCTCCTACTTCGGATTCCGCGGCGGCAGTCATGCCGTCGACAGCGCCTGCTCGTCGTCGCTGCAGGCGGTCGCGTCCGCCTGCACGGCGCTCGCCGCGGGCGACCTGGACGCCGCTATCGCCGGAGGCGTCGATCTCAGCCTCGATCCGCTCGAGCTGATCGGCCTGGCCAAGGCCGGGGTGCTCGCCACCACCGACGTCCGGCTGTATGACCAGCGGCCCTCGGGTTACCTGCCCGGAGAGGGATGTGGCGTCGTGATCCTGCTGCGGACCGCCGACGCACGCGCGGCCGGCCTTCCGATCTACGCGGAGATCCTCGGCTGGGGCACTTCGAGCGGCGGGCTGCCCGGCCAGCCACCATCGCAGGCGAGCAGTCAGCTGCTGGCGATGCGGCGGGCCTACCACCGGGCCGGCGTCGACCCAGCGGACGTTGACTACATCGAGGGGAACGGAGCGGGCACACCCGCGGACGACGAAGCTGAGCTCAGCGCCCTCGCCTCGATCCGGGCCGGGGCCAGCCGCACCGCCGCGCTGGGGTCGATCAAGGCGAACATCGGCCATGCCAAGGCTGCCGCGGGGGCCGCGGGCCTGATCAAGACGGTGCTGGCGGTCAGCACGGGCGTGCTGCCACCCGCCACCGGGATGGAGCGGCCGCATTCCCTCATCGCAGACGGCGATGCGCGCGTGCTGCTGCCGCCGGCCGCCCGCGACTGGGGCGCAGGATCGCGACTGGCCGCGGTCTC
>JASHSZ010000600.1 GCA_030040815.1 Streptosporangiaceae bacterium | reverse complement strand
GATATCGACTGCGACGCGATGAGGATCGCGGTCGAGAACGAGAACACCATGCCGATGTTGCCGAACGTCCGCAGCATGCCGGAGGAGATGCCCAGCACTGTCTGCGGTGAGGCCTTCATCACGGCCGCGCTGTTGGCCGGGAAGAACGCCGACGCGCCCGCCCCGTTGATCACGCTGCCCAGCACGACCAGCCACAGCCCGCTCGTCACCGACAGCTGGGCGTACACCGCCAGCGCTACGACCTGAGCCGCCAGGCCCGCAGTCGCCGGGATCACCGGGCCGACGCGGTCTGCCAGCCGTCCTGCGAACGGCCCGATCGCGGAGCCGATGACGTAGCCGGGGATCAGCAGCAGCGAGGCGTGGATCGGCGTCAGTGCCCGCGCGCCCTGCAGGTACATGATCACGAGGAACAGCGTCGCGAAGTTCCCCAGCCCCTGGAACAGCGAGGCGAGCAGCGACGGGGCCATGGTCGGGATCTTGAACAAGGACAGGTCCAGCATCGGCTCGAACTGGCGCAGCTCGACCACCACGAACGCGGCTAGCAACGCGACACCGCCGACGAGGTACCCGATAACCGATCCGGTGAGCTCGTTGGTCGCCAGCCTGGTCATCGCCCACAGCACGCCGAACAGCCCCAGCCCGAGGGTGAGCATGCCGACCACGTCCAGGTGCCTGCTGGTCCGTTCCGAGCGCCCCCGTAGCACGCGCAGCGCCAGCGCCAGCGCGGCGACGCCGATCGGCACGTTGATCCAGAAGATCCACCGCCACGACACGTACGTGACAATCAGGCCGCCCAGGATGATGCCGAGCACCGCGCCGACGCTCCAGCCCACCGAGTTGTAGCCGAACGCCTTGCCTCGTTTCTCCGGCGGGTAGAGCTCGGCGATCACGGCACCGCTGTTGGCCGTGACGAACGCACCGCCGATGCCCTGCAGCACCCGGAAGCCGATGATGGCCGCCTCGCTCCAAGACACCGCGCACAGCAGCGAGCCGAGCACGAAGACCGCGAAGCCGGCCTCGTACATCCGAACCCGGCCGAACATGTCGCCGAGCCGACCCACCTGCGTGGCCAGCAGGGTGATGACGAGCAGGTAGCCGATGACCACCCAGACCACCGACGCAAGCGACACGTGCAGGTCCCGCTCGATCGTCGGCAGCGCCAGCACGACGATCGTGGTGTCGACGGCCGTGATCAGCACCCCGGTCATCACCACCACCATGGCCAGACCGGTGTGGGTCGCCGGGCTCGCCTGCTGGCCGGGCCGCTGCTGGCCTGGCTGGGCCGCGGTCACGCTGCTCACTACTGCCACCTCACTGTCGGACGTCAATCCGTCCGGTCGCCACAATCTGCATATGATCTCTGAGATTTTCGATGCCAGCCAGTGGCGCCCGGTGGAGGGTTTCGACTTCACCGACATCACGTATCACCGCGCGGTCGATTCGGGCACCGTCCGGGTGGCCTTCGACCGGCCGGAAGTCCGCAACGCGTTCCGCCCGCACACAGTCGATGAGCTGTACCGGGCGCTGGATCACGCGCGGATGTCCGCTGACGTGGGCTGCGTGCTGCTGACGGGCAACGGCCCGTCGCCCAGGGACGGCGGGTGGGCCTTCTGCTCGGGTGGTGATCAGCGCATCCGAGGCCGGGACGGGTACCAATACGCGGCGGGTGAGACGGCCGAGACCGTCGATCCGGGCCGGGCCGGGCGGCTGCACATCATGGAGGTTCACCGGCTCATCAGGTTTATGCCGAAGGTCGTCATCTGCGTCGTGCCGGGCTGGGCCGCCGGCGGCGGGCACAGCCTGCACGTGGTGTGCGACCTCACGCTCGCCAGCCGCGAGCACGCCCGGTTCCGGCAGACCGACGCTGTCGTGGGCAGCTTTGACGGCGGTTTCGGGTCCGCGTACCTGGCCCGCCAGGTCGGCCAGAAGTTCGCGCGGGAGATCTTCTTCCTTGGCAATACCTACGACGCGGAGGCCGCCTACCGCATGGGGATGGTCAACGCGGTCGTGCCGCACGCCGACCTGGAGCACACGGCGCTGGACTGGGCCACGCGGATCAACGCTCAGAGCCCGACCTCGTTGCGGATGCTGAAGTTCGCGTTCAACCTCATCGACGACGGGCTCGTCGGCCAGCAAGTGTTCTCGACCGAGGCCACCCGGCTCGCCTACATGACCGACGAGGCTGTCGAGGGCCGGAACGCCTTCCTGGAGAAGCGGCCGCCGGACTGGTCCCGGTTCCCTTACTACTACTGACCGGCGGGCTGTGCGCCAGCCGGTCCCGCAGCGCCGCCTTCACCGCTGGCCGCTCGGGCGCAACGACCGATTAGGCCGCCGAGTCACGCAGCGGCCGCCCTCGCCAGGGGTGTGTGCGACTGCGACCACTGCCGAGCACGCACCCGAACCGCGCCCCTGAGCCGTTCACTGGCTCGCCGAGACGGCTCGCTGCGGCGTCGGTCTTGAGATCCCGGCACGGGAGTTCGCCTTCGCCCACGTGACCAACTCGACCTTCGGCCGCGACCAGCGCGCATTGCACACCCCACTCCCGCACTAGCGCGCCAGGACGGCACGAGCGGCAGCCAGCGCCGCGTCCCGGTAGGCGGCGCCGAACAGGCACACGTGCACGAGCAACGGATGCAGCTGGTGCAGCGGCACGCGGCTGCGCCAGCCGTCGGCGAGCGGCCCGACCTCCTGGTAGGCGGACAGCATCGCGTCCAGGTAGGGCGCACCGAACAGCGCCAGCATGGCCAGGTCCGTTTCCCTGTGTCCGCCGTGCGCCGCCGGGTCGATCAGCCAGCCGCGACCGCCTGACCACAGCACGTTGCCGGACCAGCAGTCGCCGTGCAGCCGCGCGGGTAGTTCGGGCGGCCCAGAGACGTCCGCCACCCGCTCGCACGCCGACTCGATCACGGCGACGTCCGCCCGGCTGAGGGTACCGGCGTCCCGGCCGATCCGGGCGTAAGGCAGCACTCGGCGGGTGGCGTACCAGCCTGCCCAGCCGTCGGCGTCGGTGGCGTCGTTGGCCAGCGGCAGGCCCGCGATCTCGCCGGGCCACGGCGCGCCGAAATGCTCGGCACCCGCCGCGTGCAGACCGGCCAGCTCCCGGCCGAATCTGGCTGCGGCGTCGCGACTGGGCTGGCCGGCCTCGATCCAGTCGGTGACCAGGCAGTCGCCGCTCTGCGCAAGCACCATGGGAACGCCGGTCGCGGCAGCCTCGGCCAGCCAGCGCAGCCCGGCAGCTTCGGCCGCGAACCCAGCGGTAGCTGCCCTCGGGGACGACTCCCCGGTGCGCCCCGCGGTGCCGTGCTCGGACCCCGGTACGACCGCGGCCCGACGAGCGGCACCGGCGCCCTCGAGGCCGTTCCCTACCTTCGCAAAAGCCGAACGGGCGTCGGCCAGCGAGAGACGGTAGTGCCGGACGCCGTGCTGCCCGCCTAGGTCCTGCGCCGCCGTGATATCGGTGCCCAGCAGCTCGCCGAGGCGGAGCCGGGTTGCCGGATCCATCGGGCCGGTCAGAGCAGCTCGCTGAGCCGGCTGATCAGGCCCTTCGCCGCGGCGTCGACGAGGTCGAAGACCTCCGCGTAGTCGTCGGCGTCCCCGTAGTACGGGTCGGGCACCTCCGCGCCGTCGGTCGCCCCTGGATCGAACGCGCGCAGCAGCATGATCCGGCCCGCGAGGCCCGGCTTGCCGATGGTCAGCGCGGCGAGCCCGGCCAGGTTGGACTGGTCCATGGCGAGCAGCAGGTCGTAGTCGTCGAGCCAGTCCGGCTGGATCTGCCGCGCCTCGTGCCCGCCCGCGTCGTAGCCGCGGCGGGACAGTTCGGCGCTGGCGCGGCCGTCCATCGGCTCCCCGACGTGCCAGTCGCCAGTCCCGGCGCTCTCGACGACCACCTGGCCGGCCAGCCCGGCCAGGTCCAGCTGCGCGGCGAGCACCCGCTCCGCCATGGGCGACCGGCAGATGTTGCCCAGGCAGACGATGCAGATCCGGTACGGCTGGCTCGGATCGCGCCGCGGCGGCGGGCTGGCGGCGGACTCGGCCGCGGAGAACGTCATGTCTCCAGCATGCCCGACCGCCCAGGCTGGCCTGCCACGTGCCACGATGGCCGCATGCCGCCGGCCGACCGCTACCGGGCGCTGTCGTTCTGGCACGACACCGTGCCGGACACGCTCGCGCCCGGCGACTCGCTGCCCGGCGACCGGCAGGCCGACGTCGCGGTCGTCGGCGCCGGCTTCACCGGCCTGTGGACGGCGTACTACCTCATGAAGCGGGATCCGGGCCTGCGGGTCGTGGTGTGCGAGCGGGAGATCGCCGGTTACGGCGCGTCAGGGCGCAACGGCGGCTGGTGCTCGGCGCTGTTCCCCGCGTCGTTGGCGAAGCTGGCGCGGCTGGCTGCCTCCGGGCGTGCGGGCGCCATCGCGATGCAGCGCGCGATGCAGGAGACCATCGACGAGGTCGGCCGGGTCGCTGCGGCCGAGGGCATCGACTGCCACTGGGCCAAGGGCGGCACGGTCCAGCTTGCCCGCTCGGCTGCCCAGCTCGAGCGGGCAAGGGGCAAGGTCGCTGAGGCGCGCGAGTTCGGGTTCGGCGAAGCGGACCTGCGGCTGCTCGGCGCCGTGGAAGCGCGTTCGCTGGCGGCGGCCACGGACGTGCTGGGCGGGACCTACACGCCGCACTGCGCGGCGATCCACCCGGCGCGGCTGGCGCGCGGGCTGGCGTCAGCGGTGCGCGCCGCCGGGGTCTCCGTGTTCGAGCGGACGCCGGTCCTGTCGATCTCGCCGGGGCGCGTCCTCACCGCACTCGGCACGGTCCGCGCGGACTACGTCGTGCGGGCGACCGAGGGCTACACGCCGGAGCTGCCCGGATTCCAGCGCGCGATCGCGCCCGTGTACTCGCTGATGATCGCGACGCAGCCAGTGCCCGCGTCGGTGTGGGACGAGATCGGGCTGGCGGACCGGCCCACGTTCGGTGACCTGCGGCACCTGATCATCTACGGGCAGCGCACCGCGGACGGAAGGTTCGCGTTCGGCGGCCGGGGCGCGCCGTATCACCTGGGGTCGGCGGTCCGGCCGCGCTACGACCGAGTGCCGGCGGTGTTCGCCGCGCTGTCGCGAACGCTGACCGAGATGTTCCCGGCGCTGCGCGACGTGCGCGTCAGCCACTGGTGGGGCGGTCCGCTCGGGGTGCCGCGCGACTGGTGCGCGTCGGTGGGCCTGGACTCCGCAACCCGGATGGCCTGGGCTGGCGGTTACGTGGGTGACGGCGTTGCCACGACGAACCTGGCCGGCCGGACGCTTGCGGACCTGATCACCGGGGTGGACAGTGCCATCACCCAGCTGCCGTGGGTCGGTCACCGCTCGCCGTCCTGGGAGCCTGAGCCACTGCGCTGGCTCGGCGTGAACGCCGGGCTGCGCGCGATGGCCCTGGCCGACTGGGAGGAGGGTCGGACCGGGCGACCGTCTGTGGCCGCCGCGGCCATGGGCAGGTTCCTCGGCGGCTGAGCGGGCCAGGGTCGGCCGGGCGGGCCGCTCGGCACGTCAGTCGAGGCTCGAAGGATAAGCTGGCAGGCGGAGATCGGGGCGTCGGGGGTGATTCGCACCAGCTGAAGAGTTGCGCTACGATCGCTCAGTCCTTCCGCAGGAAGCGATACGCGCCGCTAGCTCAATTGGCAGAGCAGCGGACTCTTAATCCGCGGGTTCGGGGTTCAAGTCCCTGGCGGCGCACCCGTCCTGACGTGATGTTTCGTGCTTGAGGTTCGACAGCCTGATTGCGTTCGTGGAACGGTTCGTGGAACGAATCAGCTCGTCGGCGCTACCGTGTTGGCTTCAGCTGCGAGTCGGTCGATGAACGCCCTAGGTATGCGTCGGACCTTCTGAGACTTACCCCCGCCGCACAATCACCGACGGCATCCGTCGCTCGTCTACCAGCCGCACCACCATCATCCTGCTGACCTTCAGCAGCTCGGCGGTCCTCACCGCGGCGTGGGGTCAAGAGCCCGCTCGGCCGCTACATCCGGGACCGCGGTGAGTGGTCGTCAGCTGTCGGTTAGTCGTGGTCATCTTTTTCGGGAACCCGTCGTCCGGCGGGCTAAGGGGTGCCTTGCAAGACCAGCGGTTGCGGACTTCGACTTGCGCTCGGCCCACATCAAGGTCGGACGGGCTCGGCCCCGACCGGTTTCAGGTCCGTTACAGGTGGGCTGTCCGGGCGAGCATGCCGTCGATGACGACGTCGACGGCGATGCGGAAACGCTCGTCGGCATCGCCGTCGACCAGCTGGGTGGCGTGGGCGGTGATCAGGGGGAACCGGTCGGGC
>JASHSZ010000599.1 GCA_030040815.1 Streptosporangiaceae bacterium | reverse complement strand
TCCGGGTCGCGTCGTAGGTTTCCAGGCCCAGTGCGATCGCCGTGACGCTGGTGACCGACCCGGCCAGCCCCACCAGGGTCTGAGCATCCTGGACGGGTATCGCGGCGGCCACGGCGTCGAGCGCATGGTCGATGTCTGCGGTTGCCGCCCGGACCTCCGCCAACGTGGGCGGATCGCCGTGCAGGTGCCGCTCGGTCAGCCGTACGCAGCCGATGTCAACGGAGATCGCCATCAGGTCGGCATCGGATCCCGCGTCGTTACCGGACTTGCCCAGCACGAACTCGGTGGACCCGCCGCCGATGTCGATCACCAAGAAGGGCGGCTCCGGCCGCGGCCCAGCGCCGACCACAGTCTCGGCGGCCAGCTCTGCGGTCGCGCCGGCGAACGACAGCCCAGCCTCTTCGCGGCCGGAAATGACCTCGGGCAGGACTCCTAGCGTGCGGTGGACGCCGTCGGTGAAGTCAGCCGCGTTGGCCGCGTCCCTGGTGGCACTCGTCGCCACCATCCGGACGGCGACCGCGCTAGCAGCCCTAATCTCCGCGGCGTAACTGGCTAGCATCCGCATCGTCCGGTCCAGTGCCTCAGGCGCGAGGCGGCCGGTTGCGTCGACGCCCTGCCCCAGCCGCACGATCTCCATCCGCCGCAGGACGTCGGTCAGCTCGTGCCGCGTGGGATCGACGTCAGCGATCAGCAGCCGCAGCGAGTTCGTGCCGCAGTCGATCGCCGCAACTCGCCTGCTCATCCGTCTGCCCTTCGTCCGCCAGCCCTCATAGCCCATCCTCCGCGCACGATCCAGCCTGCCACCACCGGCCGGCTGCCTGGACCGCCTCGGCGCCGAGCGGATTCACCCCAGGCACCGCCAGGGCGTGCGCCGCCAGCGCGTGCAGGCACTTCACCCGGTCCGGCATGCCGCCGGCGCTCTGCGTGCCGACCGGCAGCGGATCCACGCCGACATGCCGGGCGGCTGCCGTCCGCCTGCAGACGTAGTCGCGATGCGCAGCCGCGTAACCGTCAGCTAGCTGGGGATCGACCCGGAGCCTGGCCGCCATCGAGCGCATGGTGCCGACCGCCTCGAGCCTGCTCAGGGCGGCGCTGGCCCGCGGACACGTCAGATAGTAAAGCGTGGGAAAGGGCGTGCCGTCTGGCAGCCGTGGTGCCGTCTGCACCACGTCAGGCAGCCCGCACGGGCATCGGTGCGCGATCGCCATGACGGAGCGCGGGATCCGCCCGAGTTGGTGGGCAACTACCGCGAGGTCTGCCGCCGACGGCCCGCGGGGGGCAGGCGGACCGCTCACCTGGACGGGGCTCCGTCGGCCTTCTTGACCGACTCCCACAGCCGTCCGTACCAGGGCGAGGCCGCCGACCGAGCGGGGGCGCTGGCGTGCGGCCGGACCGGGCTGATCACCTCGTAGCACGTCTGATTCGCGAAGCACATGTGCAGCGTGTCGCGCGCCTCCTGCTCGATTCTGCTGGGTGCGGCAAGCGCCCGCTCCTGCTGCTTCAGGTATTTCAGCTGCGCCGCTGCTACCGCGTTCTGCTCCTGGAGCTGGTCGATCTGACGGCGCTCGGCGATGTACTCGCGAACCGGGTAGGCGAGGCTCAGCGCGATCGCGCACAGCACGATCGCGAGCACCGCAGCACGGCTGGTGAGCTTCGCCCGGCCGCCGAAGCCCGGCCGGACCAACGCCGGGCCCCGCTGCGCTGGCTCGGGGGGACGACCCCCCGAAGCCCCCCGCTGCGCTGGCTCGCGAGGACGACCCCCCGAAGCCCCCCGCTGCGCTGGCTCGCGAGGACGACCCCCCGAAGACACCGGTTGTGCTGGCTCGGGGGTGCGCCTGCCCGAAGCACCGCGCCGGATCACTGCCGGAAAGCTGCCGACCGCGGGAATGCCGCGCGGCCTGCATAGGCAGCGGCGTCGTCCAGCTGCTCCTCGATTCGCAGGAGCTGGTTGTACTTGGCGACGCGCTCGGACCGGCACGGTGCGCCGGTCTTGATCTGGCCGCAGTTCAATGCCACCACCAGATCGGCAATCGTGGTGTCCTCGGTCTCGCCAGACCGGTGCGACATCATCGTGGTGTAACCGCTGCGGTGCGCGAGCTCGACCGCGTCGAAGGTCTCGGTCAACGTGCCGATCTGATTGACCTTCACCAGCAGCGAGTTGGCGACCTTCTCGCTGATCCCGCGCCGCAGCCGCGCCGGGTTGGTCACGAAGATGTCATCGCCGACCACCTGGACGCGCCCACCCAGCTCCGCCGTCAGCGCCCGCCAGCCGGCCCAGTCTTCCTCGCCGAGCGGGTCCTCCAGGGAGACGATCGGATATGCATCCAGCCACTGGGCGTAGGTGCGCGTCATCTCATCCGCCGTCCTGGTGCCGCCCTCGAACAGGTATGCGTCGCCGTCGAGGAAGTTGCTGGCCGCCGCGTCGATCGCCAGCGCCACATCACGGCCCGGCATCAGGCCGGCCTTGCCGATGGCCTCGATGATCAGGTCAAGCGCAGCCCGGTTGTGCTCCAGGTTCGGCGCGAACCCGCCCTCGTCGCCGACGCCGGTACCGAGCCCGTGCTGCTTGAGCACCGCCTTGAGCGCATGGTAGGTCTCGGCTCCCCAGCGAACCGCCTCGGAGAACGTGCTAGCGCCCAGCGGAGCGATCATGAACTCCTGGATGTCCACGTTGGTGTCCGCGTGCGCGCCGCCGTTCAGGATGTTCATCATCGGCACCGGCAGCAGGTGCGCGTTCGGACCGCCCAGATACCGGAACAGCGGCAGCCCGGCGGAAA
>JASHSZ010000598.1 GCA_030040815.1 Streptosporangiaceae bacterium | reverse complement strand
CCGTCCCGGGAGATCATCGCGATGGCCTCGCTAGCGGCGAACGCTGGATCGGCCCGCTCCCCCGCGCGTGACCCTGCTTCGGTCCGGACGGCAGGCCCAACCGCCCGCTGACGATCTTCACCGTGGCGTTCTGGTAGGAGCAGCGGGTCACTTTCCGGGCGCCGCCGCAATAGAAACCCCGTTACCCGTCTATTCGGGGCTGCGCGGTTCGTCATAACTAGCAGCGACACCGAGCGAAGGAGACCGCAAGTGAGCTTGCCAGAAGTGATCACCAGGGAGCAGTGGCTCGTAGCGCGCAAGGAACTGCTGGCCCGCGAGAAGGCCATGACGAGGCAGCGCGACGCGCTGAATGCCGACCGGCGGCGGCTGCCGATGGTGGAGATCGACAAGGACTACGTCTTCGAGGGGCCCGGCGGCAAGGCCAGTCTCGCTGACCTGTTCGGAGACAGCAGGCAGCTGATCATTGAGCACATCATGTTCGGGCCGGACTGGGACGCGGCCTGCCCCGGGTGTACGGCCTTCCTCGACGAGCTGGCACCGGCCGCGCTCAGCCACATGCTCTCCAGGGACACGACGTTCGCCGGCGTATCCCGCGCACCGCTCGCCAAGATCGCCGCCTACAAGGCCAGCCGGGGCTGGCAGTTCGACTGGTACTCCTCCTACGGCAGTGACTTCAACTACGATTTCCAGGTCACCCTCGATGAAGCGGTGGCCCCCGCGGTCTACAACTACGAGCCGCAGTACGGGAAGGCAGAGCCGATCACGGGGGAAATGCCGGGCTTCAGCTGCTTCCTCAAGCACCGCGACCGCGTCTACCACACCTACTCGACGTTCGCCCGCGGCACTGATCAGCTCGGCAGCGCGTACTCGCTGCTCGACCTGACCGCGTTCGGCCGGTCGGAGGTCTGGGAGGAGCCCACGGGCCGGGCGGCGAAGATGCACGGCGCCGACCCGACCTTTTCGGACTGATTCCCGGTGGCCGTCGCCGCGCGGCCGTGGCCGCGCGACACGGATCACGCCGCCGGCCTCAGACCACGTTGCGCGGTTCAGTCACCCGGTGGAAACGGTGGCAGTAGCCGATGAACCGGCCGGCAAGACTTCTCCATGCGGCCGGCGCGGGGTCAATCCCGAATGGCCCGGACCAGGCCTGACCGCCCGGTCACGATGATGGGCGGTCGCCTGGCCAGGGCAAATAGGGCACCCGCTACCGTAGTCTGGTGAAAGCGCTGCTGCTGGAGAACATCCATCCCGATGCCGTGCGGCTGCTCGAAGATGCCGGCCTGGAGGTCGTCCAGCAGAAGTCCGCCCTTGGCGAAGCTGACCTGGCAGCTGCTCTGCCCGGCGTGGCGGTGCTTGGCATTCGTTCCAAGACCCGGCTCAGCTCGGCCGTCGTGGCCGGTGCTCCCGACCTGCTGGCGGTCGGGGCCTTCTGCATCGGCACCGACCAGATCGACCTTGCAGCGGCCTCGGCGCTCGGCGTCGCAGTGTTTAATGCGCCGTACTCCAACACCCGCAGCGTGGTCGAGCTGACAATGGCCGAGATCATCGCCCTGACCCGACGGCTCACGGAGAAGGACCGGGCCATGCACGCCGGTGCGTGGGACAAGTCGGCCAAAGGGGCCCATGAGGTCCGCGGCCGCACGCTCGGAATCGTCGGATACGGCAATATCGGCTCGCAGCTCTCGGTGGTCAGCGAGGCACTCGGAATGCGGGTCGTGTTCTACGACACAGCCGACAAACTCGCCCTCGGGAACGCGCGGCGCTGCGTCAGCCTGGACGAGCTCCTGGAGCAGTCCGACGTCGTGAGCCTGCACGTGGACGGCCGTCCCTCGAACAGTTCCCTGTTCGGTGAGAAGGAGTTCAGTCAGATGCGGCCGCGCGGGCTGTTCCTGAACTTGTGCCGGGGCTTCGTGGTCGACCACGAGGCGCTGCGCCGTCATCTGCTCTCCGGCCACCTCGCCGGTGCCGCGGTCGACGTCTTCCCTGACGAGCCTCGATCAGCGGGCGACAAGTTCGTGTCCGTCCTGCGCGGGCTGCCGAACGTGATCCTGACTCCGCATATCGGCGGCTCTACGGAAGAAGCACAGGCCGACGTCGCCGCGTTCGTCGGCGCCAAGCTGGCAGATTTCTGCACTGACGGCACCAGCTCGCTTTCGGTGAACCTGCCGCATCTGGTGCTACCGCCGACGGCCGGCTCGCACCGGCTCGCGCACCTCCACAACAACGTGCCCGGCGTCATGGCCGAGATCAACTCAGTTCTGGCCACGCACGGCGTTAACGTCGTTGCCCAGCTGCTGGGTACCCGCGGCGATCTCGGCTACGCGCTGACCGACATCGGCATCGACTACCCGGACGAGGTTGTGGCGCAGCTGCGGGCCATGAGCCCCACCGTCCAGCTGCGCGTTCTGTCGTGACCTTCGGCGCAAAGCTCCGCTCAGCCGTCAGCCGATCTGCTCGAACCAGGGCGCGGCTATGGCGTCGGCCGAGATTCAACAGTCATGCCGGCTGGAGCGGATGCGCCGCCAGGAAGGACAACACGGCGGAACCTGCGGCCGCAGTCGCGTCCGTGAGGTACATGTGACCTGCTCCAGGCAGCACGACCAGGTCCGCACCCGGTATCAGCCGCGCCAGCTCCTCCCCATAGCGAACTGGGACCACTCGGTCGTCGGATCCGTGAATGATCAACGTCGGCGATCGGACCGAACCTAGACGGAGCTGCGAGCCCTCGTAATCCAGCACGGCCCGGCGCTGGGCCCGTATCCCCTCCGCCGGCCGCCGCAGCGAGTCGAGCAGCCGGACGTCCTCAGTGATCAAAGCCTGGTCCGTCGCCGACCCGTATACCAGCGCCCGTGCTAGCGCGACCCTCCTCGCATGGCGGCCCGCGAGAAGGGCGGGAACGACGTGACGAATGACCGGCCACGGAGGCACATGCCGACTGGCGACCCTGGTAGCCGTACAACCCAGAATGAGGGCGCTCACGCGCTCGGGATGCTCGATGGTCAGCACCTGAGCAATCGCACCGCCCATCGATGCCCCGTACACGTGCGCCTGAGTCACGCCGGCCGCATCGAGGACCGCCAGAGCGTCGTCGGCCATGTCCGAGAGGGTCCACCGCGACAATGTGGTCGCTGTCTGGCCCACGCCACGGTTGTCGAACGTGATGACCCGAAACCGCTCGGTCAGCACCGGCAGGTGCCTGGCCCACATCTGGCGCGGCCATCCGAGGCCCATCACCAGCAGCAGTGGCTCGCCCGACCCCTGCTCCTCCCAGAAGATCTGAGTGTCGCCGCGGTGTGCTACCGGCATGGGGCTGCGAGCCGCGTTGCGCAGGAGTGCATGAGATTCAACTCGCCTCTCTAGCGGGTATCAGCTCCGGTGAGCGTGGCAGACCCGCTAGGCGCCGTCAACGGCCTCTTGAGGTGCGATAGGAAGGCCGAGATTTATCAGTGCACCGGCGAGCCGCTCGTAGTCCTCAAGCGTGTTATAGAGCTGGGCCGACAGGCGCAGCCACCGCCAGCCGCCATGACTAGTCACCGGTACCACGACGCCATGCTCTTCCAGCAGCCGAGTCTCCAGTGCCCTCGCCTGGGCTTCGGTCAGCGGCGTTGGAAGCGGCACAAGTCGCATCGCCGCGGCGAGGCCGTCGACGTGCGGGTAGCTGGTGCCGATGCGCCGGGCTACCAGCTCGGCTCCGCGCCGGGCGAGGTCGTTGTTGCGCTGCCGCACGGCCGGCCAGCCGACCCGGTCGAAGAAGTCCAGCGCGGCGGGCACCGCCAGCATGGCGGTGGGATCGCGGGTGCCGGTCCAGTCAAACCCAGCCTGGTAGCCAAGACCCACACCGTGCGAGGCCACCAGCGGCCTCAGCTCGTCACGCCACTGCGGGCCCGCGTGCAGCACGGCCGAGGCCTTCGGAGCGCATACCCACTTGTGCATGTTCCCGACCCAGAAGTCGGCGCCGAGCCTGCCCAGGTCAACGGGGAGCATGCCGGCCGCGTGCGCGCCGTCGACCAGCACCGGAACGCCCAGGCCGCGGCAGTGGGCAACGATCTGCTCAACGGGGAACACCAGCCCGCTGCAGGACGCGACGTGGTCGACTACCACCAGCCGGGTCCGGACACTCAGCCCTGACAGCACCGCGTCTCGGACGGACGCGGTGCTCTCGGCCGGCAACGGAACCGGAGCGATGCGCAGGTGCGCGCCAGCTACGCCCACGGCCCGATGCAGTTGCGCCAGGATCGCCGGATAACAGTGGTCAGTGGTCAGCACCTCGTCCTGGGCGGCCAGCCGCACCTGTGCGATCACGGTCTGCGTGCCGGTTGTGGCATTGTCGACGAACACCACACCCTCGGGATCGCCGCCCAGGAAGGCCGCGACCCGGCTACGTACCGACTCCAGCAGTTCCGGCAGCTTTCGCGCGAGGAACCCGACCGGGTTGCGCTCCATGGCCGTCCGCCACTCTCGCTGTGCCTGCAGGACGACGACTGGCGTGGCGCCAAACCCGCCGTGATTGAGGTACGCAAGGCCGGGATCGATCGCCCACGCAGAGGCGTCCGGAAGCCGCGGATCGGCGAATACCATGGGGTCACCGTATCTTCGGCGAGCCTCGCGACCGGCCGCCACTGGCGGGCGCCGGGCTGAGCTGAGATGGTGTGCATATGAGCGAGCAGCCCGACCCCGCCGAGCGATTCCTGGCGGCAGTCAACGCCATATCGGAGGCTGTGGGCAACGCGCTGGCGGACATCGGCGAGCAGCTAAAGCCGTACCTTCAGGCGGTCAGCCGGTTTGCTGCCGACCCCTTGGTCGTGGCCGAGGCGCGGCGCCGCCAGCTGATGCGAGCCCTGGGTCTTCCCGTCCCGAGCGGCTGCCACTGCCTTTGCTCGGCGGCTCATCCCGGAATGCGGGTCTGCGACGGCGAGCCCGTGACGGCGACTTCCCGGCACTTCGGGCTGTTCGGGGAGGTTCAGGTGCCGACGTGCGCGCCGTGCGCGGCCGAGCTGATGGCGCAGACGCGATGACCGAGGATCCCCCCAGGCAAGAGGGAGCAGAGCGTGGCACCGGCGTTCGAGCACCCGGTCAGCGTGCGCTGGCGGGATACCGATGCGCTGGGTCACGTCAATAATGCGGTCTACCTCACCTACCTCGAGGAGGCCCGCGACGCGTTCTACCTGCGCGAGCTCGGAGATCCGATCTACGTGGTGGTACGCCTCGAGATCGACTTCCGGGCCGAGATCCGGCACGCCGACCGCACCGTGCATGTCCAGATCGTCGTGGAACGGCTGGGAACGACCAGCCTGACGACCCGCGAGACGCTTCGAACCGCGGACGGTGAAGTGGTCGCCGAGGCCCGCGTGATCACGGTGCGCTGGGACCAGGATGCGCGGGTCGCGGTCCCGTTCAGCGACGAGCAGCGCGCCCGGCTGGCGGAGTTTGCTGCGTCACCAGACAGGACCGCTACATAGATTCGGGAACGGCTTTGCCGTGAGCCGGCCTGCCAGCGCGGGTTCGGACGTGGGCGGGAAGCGGGATGCCGTCTGGGAGGGCCGGGTCGGGGACGGGCTGCTGCCACGTGGTGGCCAGCGGTATTTCGCCTGCCCACAGGCCCAGCGCGGCATCGGCGCTGTCGGCGTCGTCTGGCGGTCCAGTGCGGATCTTCACCGAAGCCTCGTCCAGCGAGAGCGCTAGCAGGCGGACCGCCGCGAGCTCTTTCCGGCTCGGCCGGCGGGCGTAGTCCCACTGCCCGGGTGCGACGTGCTCGGTGATGCAGCGGAGCCCGGCGAGTTTCTCTGCCCGGTCGGTGACCAGCCGCGGTTGCCCGTAGACCATGGCGCTCCGGTAGTTGACCGTGTGCTCGAACACCGACCGGGCGAGCACCAGGCCGTCGGTGAGAGTGATGGTGACGCACACCGGGCCCGCCGTGTTCAGGCTCTGGCTGGCGACCGAGCCGTGCAAGTACATCGTGTCCGCAGTGAATCCGTACATGGTGGGAACCACCATCGGCCACCCGCCGGTGATCACGCCGAGATGGGCGACCAGCCCGGCGCCTAGCACCGCATACAAGGAATCCCGGTCAACCCGCCCTTGCTGCCGGAATCTGCGGTGCCGGGTCCGCTCGGTCCCCGATAGCGGCAGCTTCCGGCCGACGGGACGGCGCGTTGCGGGCACGGCCGGGGACGGGCTGGCTGTCAGGGCACCGTGCCTGCCTGCCACCGTGTCAGCGGTGATCGGCACGCTGGGCGGTTGTGAGCTCATGCTTGTCTCCCGCTACGCCGTGGTCCGGCTACACCACTTCGAGGTCCCGTCGTGACTCACGCCGCCAGATCCTAGCTGCCATGAACCGAGGCTGGCCCGGCGGAATGCGTATCTGTTGCGGAAAACGCGGATTCGCTCGGACAATCTCTGAGCCTTGGCGCCCGACCTCTGTAATCCGACGAATAGGACCGCGCGTCAGATGTCATGAGCGGACCGTCTGGGTCATTGGTCCAGACGGCCCGACTGGCCGGTTCGCTTCCATCTCTCGGCCCACGATGGAATCGCGGTGCCGGCCTTCGGGGGATCTTTAGCCCGTGCGGTCAGATGTTGAGTCGCTGGTAAGTGGGCCGTGATCGAATTTTCAGAAAGAGGTACGGGCTATGGCCTATCGGCTTGGTAAGAACCTCCCCGTTGTCGACGCCAGAACAATGCGCTTCAGCAGTTATCTCACGCCGGCGCCGCCGGCGCCGGCGTCAGTCGACTACGGCTCCAAGGTCCGCACATGGCCGATGTATTACAACGACCAATACGGCGACTGTACCTGCGCGGCAGCGGCACACTTGATCCAGAACTGGACGGCTAACGCGGGCAATGAGATCACGGCGCCAGATACGACCGTGCTGTCGTTCTACGAGCACTTCGTGGGCACCCCGCCCCCTGCCGACGAGGGCTGCGACATGCTGTCGGTACTCAAGTACTGGCGCAAGACGGGTCTCGACGGGCACAAGGTGACGGCCTTCGCCAGCATCCAGCTGCAGGATCACGCCGAGGCGATGAGCGCCATCTACCTGCTCGGTGGGATCTATATCGGTGTGGCCCTGCCGGATTCCGTCGTGCCACAGGGCGGGAACTATGCGGAGATTCCGTGGCTGGTACCGCCGGGCGGCCCAGTAGGAGACGCAGCGCCGAACCAGAAAAATGGCCACTGCATACCTGCGGTGGCTTACGACGCCACGAACCTCTATGTGGTCACTTGGGGTGCCGTTAAGTCCATGAGCTGGCAGTTCTACGACGCCTACGCGGACGAGTCCTTCGCGATAGTCAGCCAGGACTTCGTCGACCTCGCAGGGCAAGACCCGGTCGGATTCAGCCTGACCCAGATGCTGCGCGACCTGAAGGAGTTGACGGGATAGGCGGCGGGCTGCGGAGCGCCACACACCGTCAGGGCCGACCGACCGGGCAGCGCGGATGTGCCACGGGAGCAGCTCAATAAGATCAGTTGCACGCGCCCGCACCGGTAGACCAGACTCCTGACCGATTGCGGCACTTCCGTGGTGCTGCGGCATATTCCGGAGGGAACGCGGTGTACTCCTATCCCCCGGCCCAGATGGGCGGCGATGTCGACGACTACCACGGCGAGCAGGTTGCAGATCCGTATCGGTGGCTCGAGACGACGACCGATCCGGCGACCGTCGGCTGGATCAAGGCCGAGAACGAGCTGACCGAGAACTTCCTGGCCGCGGTACCGGCGCGGGAGTCGATCCGCGAGCAACTGACGGGCCTTTGGGACTACCCGCGTGCCGACGTGCCGTTCGAGCGTGGCGGCCGGTGGTTCCAGTCACGTAACCCCGGGCTTGCCGCGCAGCCGATGCTCTCTGTCATGGACGGGCCCGGCGAGACCGGACGTGTGCTGCTCGACCCCAACACGCTGTCTGCTGACGGCACCACCGCGGTCAGCGCCGTCAGCGTCAGTGACGATGGCACGCTGCTGGCCTACGCCACGAGCGATGGCGGCTCGGACTGGCTGACGTGGCGGGTGCGGGACGTTGCGACCGGAGAGGACCTCGCCGACGTGATCGAGTGGTCGAAGTTCTCTGGCGCTGCGTGGCGTGGCGACGGATCGGGCTTCTTCTACGGCGCTATGCAGCCCGCCTCAGCCGGTGCTGAGTTTCTCGAAGCCAACGCACCGCCAAGGATCCTCTTTCACCGGATCGGGATGCCGCAAGGCGCCGACGATGTTGTTTTCGCAGCGCCGCACCAGCCCGACTGGCTGCCGTACGCCGAAGTAACAGAAGACGGACGGTTCCTCGTCGTCACGATCGAGCGAGCCGCCGGCGACGAGACCCAGCTGCACGTGCTTGACCTGCACAACCCGGCGGCGCAACTGCGGCCGCTCGTCGGCGACTTCGAGTCAGTCAACGCATTCGTGACGAGCACTGGTACGACGTTCTACCTGGTAACCGACCATGGCGCCGAACGCAAGCGAGTCGTGGCAGTCGACCTTGAGTCGCCGGAGCGGGAGAGCTGGCGCGAGGTCATCGGCGAGAGTGCCGACACCCTCCAGAGCGCCTACCACTACGGCGGCCAGCTTGTCTGCCACTACTTGCGCGACGCGCACTCCGTGCTGCGGGTCCACGCGCTGGATGGCGGCTACCTGCACGACATCAAGCTGCCTGGCATCGCCTCGCTAGCCACCGATGGCCAGGATCGCTGGGCCGTCTCTGGCCGACCGGGCTCGGACTTGATGCACGTCAAGGCAACGTCATTCACCGAGTCCGGGGCGATCTGGCAGCACAACCTGGCGACCGGCCGGACGCGGCTGATCGAGCCCTCCGCCGCGCGGATCAACCCCGCTGATTTCGTCACCGAGCAGGTATTCGCAACCTCGGCTGACGGAACGCGAGTGCCGATGTTCCTGACCCGCAGGCGGGACGTGCAGGCCGACGGGCGGGCGCACGTGCTGCTGTACGCCTATGGCGGATTCGATATCGCCATCACGCCGTGGTTCTCCCCGCTCATGGCGGCGTGGGTCGAGCGTGGCGGCTTGCTTGCTGTCGCGAACCTGCGCGGCGGTGGCGAGTATGGCCGGGCCTGGCACGAGGCCGGACGCCGGGCTAATAAGCAGAACGTCTTCGACGATTTCTGCTCGTGCGCGCGGTGGTTCGCAGCCTCTGGCTGGTCGCGCCGCGACCGGATCGCGATCATGGGCGGCTCGAATGGCGGACTACTGGTGGGCGTCTGCCTGACGCAGCACCCAGAATTGTTCGGTGCCTGCGTCCCGCACGTCGGCGTGTTCGACATGCTGAGGTTCCATAAATTCACGATCGGGTGGGCTTGGACCGGCGAGGTTGGCAGTCCCGACGACCCGGACGAGTATCCGTGGCTGCGCGGGTATTCGCCGCTCCATAACGTGCGGCCAGGGACCCGCTACCCGGCAACGCTGCTGCTGACCGGCGACCACGACGACCGGGTGGTGCCCGGCCACTCGTTCAAGTTCGCGGCCGCGCTGCAAGCCGCCCAGGGCGGAGACCAGCCGATCCTGATCCGGGTCGACACGGCGGCCGGTCACGGCGCGGGCAAGCCGACGGCGAAGGCCATCGCCGCCGACACCGACGTGCTTGCCTTCCTGGAGGCAGTACTCGGGCCCGCCTCGAGCCCAACAGGTTCACCACGCTCGTCCTGAGCGATCTGGCCGCTCGCCGCGACCGACCGGCCGCGACCGGTGACCGCCTGACTGTAGCCGCGGCCCGCGGCTACCCGCTCCGGAGCTACGACATGCTGCACCATGACCATCGACATCTCTCGCTCGGGCGCCGTGCGGAGTATGCAGAATGTGACCACTATCCGAGCCGTTCTCTTCGACTGGCGCGGCACGCTTGTCGGACGCTGACCGATGCGCGTCTTGCCAGCCGAGACGGTGCCGGTCGGCGACCGAGCCAGCCATGAGGCGCTGCTGCCAACCTAGGTATCCCGACGCTCCTGCCAACCTTGACGAACGCGAGTGAACGGCGCCTCAGCCACGTGTTGCGGCTGGCTTGCTGACCGCTACCGCCACGCGAGCCCGA
>JASHSZ010000077.1 GCA_030040815.1 Streptosporangiaceae bacterium | reverse complement strand
GTACTGACCACCCGCTGAACCAAGGAGACCCACTTTTGTCCCCCGTCCTTGAGGTCGAGGATCTGTCGGCGCACATTCAGCTGACCAAGTCGGTGGTGCAGGCCGTCGGCAACGTTGACATGTACATCGACCCCGGCGAGACGCTAGGACTGGTCGGGGAGTCCGGCTGCGGTAAGTCGATGACCGGCCTGTCGATCATGAACCTGTTGCCGCCCGGTGGGCAAATCGTCGGCGGGTCGGTCAAGCTGGCAGGCAGACAGCTCGTCGGCATGCCGGATCACGAGATCCGCCAGATCCGGGGCAACGAGATCGCCATGATCTTTCAGGACCCGCTCACCTCGCTCGACCCGACCAAGACGATCGGCTACCAGGTGGCCGAGCCGGTCCGGCTGCACCGGGGCGCCAGCAAGAAGGAGGCCCTAGACCGCGCGGCCGAGGTGCTCAGCCTGGTCGGCCTCCCGAGGCCAGCGGAGCGCCTGTCGGACTACCCGCACCAGCTGTCGGGCGGCCTGCGACAGCGTGTCATGATAGCGATGGCGCTGGCCTGCGAGCCCAAGCTGCTGATCGCCGACGAGCCGACGACGGCCCTCGACGTCACAATCCAGGCCCAGATCCTCGCCCTGCTCGACGATCTGAAGTCCCGCCTTGGCATGGCCATGTTGCTGATCACGCACGACATGGGCGTCATTGCCGGCCACGCTGACCGGGTCAACGTGATGTACGCGGGTCGGCTGGTCGAGGAGGCCAGCACCGACACGCTGTTCGCCCACATGCACCACCCCTACACGCAGGCCCTGCTTGGCTCGATCCCGCGGCTGGACCAGGACGCCCGCAAGCGGCTGGCCAACATCCCCGGCATTCCGCCGGACCTCGCACGCCTGCCCGCGGGCTGCCGGTTCGCCGCGCGGTGCAGCCGGGCCGACGACAGGTGCCGCACCGACGAGCCATCGCTGACCGGGCCGTCGATGGATCACCGGTTCGCCTGCTGGCACCCGGTGGACGGACCGATGACCCTCGCCATCGCGCCGGTCACCCACGCGGCGGGTGCGGATGAAGCGCTGGCCGGGGAGGAGGCGCTGGAGGCAGACGTTGCCGGCGCACCGCTGCTCGAAGTGCGCGATCTGGTCAAGGAGTTTCCCGTCACCGCCGGCGCCATCCTGCAGCGCAAAGTCGGCGCGGTTCATGCCGTGTCGAGCGTCTCGTTCGCCGTCGAGACCGGACAGACGTTCGGCCTGGTGGGCGAGTCGGGCTGCGGCAAGACCACGATCGGAAAGCTCGTGGTCGCGCTGGAAAAGCCGACCGCCGGCCAGGTGCTGCTCGGCGGCCGGGACGTGGCCAGCATGCGGGGCGAGCGGCTCCGCAAGTATCGCCGGGATCTGCAGCTGATGTTCCAGGACCCGTACTCCTCGCTCGACCCGCGGATGCGGGTCGGCGCGATCATCCGCGAGCCGCTGGCCATTCAGCACATCGGCAGCGGACAGGCCCAGCAGCAGCGCGTCTACGAGCTTCTGGACGAGGTTGGCCTGCCGCGCAACGCGGTCGAGCGGTACCCGCACGAGTTCTCCGGCGGTCAGCGTCAGCGCATCGGACTGGCCAGGGCGCTAACGCTGAACCCGCGGCTGATCGTCGCCGACGAGCCGGTCAGCGCCCTTGACGTTTCCATCCGGGCCCAGGTGCTGAACCTTATGAAGCGCCTGCAGGCCGACCACAGCCTGACCTACATCGTCATCTCACACGACCTCGCCGTCGTCAAGTACGTGGCCGACAAGATCGGCGTCATGTACCTCGGGAAGATGGTGGAGACCGGCTCGGGAGACGACATCTACCAGCGGGCCGCGCATCCCTACACCGCCGGCCTGATCGGCACGATCCCGATCCCTGACCCGGCGGTCGCCCGCACCCGGACCTCCGCGATCAAGGGCGAGCTGCCGAGCCCCATCTACCCGCCGTCGGGCTGCCGGTTCCGCACCCGGTGTCCGTTCGCTCAGGAGCGGTGCGCCGAGGAGGAGCCGCTGCTGCGGGACTTCGGCGCGGGCCACATGGCGGCGTGTCATTTCCCGCTGCAGGACTACACGCCGGCCACGGCGCGCGCCGCCGCCGACGTGACGGTCGATGCCGGTGCGGGCCTGGGCTCCCAGTCGACCGGCGGGATACCTGGCGCGTGATTTCGTACCTGATCCGCAGGACCGGCGTCTCGGTCATCGTGCTGGTCGGGATCTCGATCGTGGTGTTCGGGATGCTGCACTTCATCTTCCCATCGCCCGCGATCATCGTCCTAGGTCCGCGCGCTAACAAGGCCCTGATCCACGCTTGGAACGCCCAGCACGGGTTCGACCGTCCCTGGTTCGTGCAGTACCTCAGCTACGTGAACGGGGTGCTGCACGGGAACCTCGGTTACTCGTACAAGCTGAACCAGACGGTATCGGCGCTGTTCGGCGAGCGGTGGGCGCGCAGCGCCTACCTCAGCGGCTCCGCGCTCGTGCTCTCGCTGGTCATCGCGATACCGCTCGGCATCTACCAGGCCGTCCGCCGCAACAAAGTGGACGATCAAGTCGTGACGGCGGCGGCGTTCACCCTGTACGCGATGCCTGACTACTTCTTCTACCTGATCGCGATCGAGATTTTCGCGTTCTCCGTCCCGGTTTTCGGCTTCGAGGCCAGCCAGTCGAACTCTGTCTGGACGATCATGCGCGACTGGCACGACATGACCCTGCCGATCGTCTGCCTGGCGCTCCTGATCGTCGCCGGCTACTCGCGCTACATGCGGTCGGAGGCCATCGACACGCTCGCGCAGGACTACATCAAAGCAGCCAGGGCGAAGGGCCTCCCTGAGCGCCTCGTACTGTGGCGGCACCTTGTCCGCAACGC
>JASHSZ010000597.1 GCA_030040815.1 Streptosporangiaceae bacterium | reverse complement strand
GGCGGCTGCCTGGTGCCGGGCGCCTGCAAGACCGTGACCGTGTCGGAGAAGGCCAGCGCCCCGGCGTCGAGTCGACCGTCGGCAGCGAGCAGCACGCTCGCGGTCGCGACAGCGGCCATGGCGAGCGCGAGGCCAGACATTGAGCCGCTGGAGTCCACCAGCAGGCAGACGGACCGGCGCCGCGCCTGCCACGTCCGCGTGACCAGGTCGTCGGGTGGCGGCGGCCAGCTGCCGGTCAGCCGGTCAAGGGTGGCATCCAGGTCGACGTCGCCCGTGCCGCGGGGCACCGACCGGATGCGGCGCGGCCCCCGGCCGGGATGCCGCCCGGTGGCGCCGAGCTGGATGAACACCCGCGCGGCGAGGCGGCGGGCGAGCGTCCGCAGCGCGGCGTCGGTGGCCTGGCTGAGGTCTGCCAGCAGGGCCGCCGCCGCGTCCGGGTCGGCGGCGAACATCGCACTGAGCTTCTCGGTGTCGAGCGACCCGACCTCGGGTGAGACGTCCGCGAATGCCGGGTGCCGGCTGGCTAGCTCGGCCCGGCTCAGTGTCCGGCGGGATGGCCCGGAGTGCCGGTCGCGGCGCAGGCTAGACCGCGACGAGCCGGGCCGGTGCAGGCCCGCGTCAGGAGGCGGGCCGTCGGCTTTTCCCCGGCCGTCCCCGTGGTCCGGTTCTGCGTCGGGCTCCGACGGCGCCGGCGCGTCGGCCGGCCACAGCTCGTCCAGCAGCTCGTCGAGCACCGACTCGGGGCTGCGGTCACTGCCGTCGGCGACCCGGATCCGGCCAGACAGCGCGGCGTAGGCAGCGTCCCGCGCCGTGCCGCGGGACATGGCCGGTTCGGCCCGCAGCCGGGTCAGCCCGTCGATGAGCAGCACGAGGTCGATGGCGCCGCGCACCGACGAGCCCATCCGCACGTCGCGGTGCGACCGGGTGGCGCGCGCGAACGCCACCGCGAACGGCACGACCGGCCCGTCTCGGCCGGTGACGGTGCGGACGATCGCCTGCTCGGCGGCGGCGTCCTGGTAGCCGAGCACGATCCGGCAGATCCGGTCGGCGATGGCCTGGCTGACCCGCGCCGTGCCGATGGCGTCGAACGGATTCATGGCCGCGATCAGCCGGAACTCCGGATTGGCCCGCACCAGACCGAGTCTCGGCACCGCGATCTCGCCCTCGGTCAGCACGGTGATGAGCACGTTGAGGGTCTCCTCCGGGACCCGGTTGAACTCCTCCAGATACAGCAGCGCGCCGCTTCGCATCGCCTGTAGCAGCGGCCCGTCGGTAAAGCTGGACGGAAGGTAGCCCTCGCTGAGCACCTGGGCCGGGTCATACTGGCCGATCAGCCGGGCCGGCGTGAGCTCGGCGTTGCCCTCGACGAACACCACGGCCCGGCCCAGGTCACCGGCGATGGACCGCAGCAGTGTGGACTTACCAGTGCCGGGCGGCCCCTCGAGTACGACATGCCGCGCCGCCTGCAGCGCGACGGTGAGGACCTCGCGTTCCCGGCCCAGGCCTATGACGGGCGCGCTGCCTTCTGTCGGCCCTGGCCGGTCAGCGAGCGACGACTCCCCGGTGTCAGGCAGGGTCATACAGAATGACGCCCCTGATGTTCTTGCCGTCGAGCATGTCCTGGTAGCCCTGGTTGATCTCGTCGAGGGTGTAGGTGTGCGTGATCAACTCGTCCAGCTTGAGGTCACCCGACCGGTACAGCTGCACCATCAGCGGGATGTCGTGGAACGGGTCACCGGAGCCGAAGATGCTGCCCTGGATTCGCTTCTCCATCAGCGTCAGCATGGTGCTGTTGATCTGGATGTTGGTTGAGGTGAAGTCGCTCAGGCCGGTGATAACGACGGTGCCGGCCTTGCGGATCGTGTTGAACGCGTCGGTCACCACCTCGGTATCCACCCTGCCGACCGTGATGATCGCCTTGTCGGCCATGACCCCGCGGGTGAGCTCGTGGATGAGCAGCGCAGCCTCGCCCGCGGTCGCGGCTGTGTGCGTGGCGCCCAGTTGCTCGGCGACTTCCCGCTTCAGCGCGACCGGGTCGACGGCGACGATGTTGCGCGCGCCGGCCAGCGCAGCGCCCTGCACCGAGTTGATGCCGATGCCGCCGATGCCGTAGATCACGATCGTGTCGCCGGGCTCCACCTGGGCTGCGTGCACCGCCGAGCCCCACCCGGTCGGCACGCCGCAGCCGATGAGCGCGATCTTCTCGAGGGGCAGGTCGTTGTCGACCTTCACGCAGGAGAACTCGGACACGACCGCGCGCTGCGAGAACGTGCCGAGCATGCACATCCCGCCCACGTCCTCGCCGCCGGCGGTGTGGAACCGGTAGGTGCCGTCGAGCAGGCCGCCGTCGAGGATCGTGGCGCCCAGGTCGCACAGGTTCGATTTGCCCGTCGAGCACCACCGGCAGTGCCCGCACACCGGCAGGAAGGAGCAGACGATGTGGTCACCCGCCGCGAGCCGGGTCACTCCTTCGCCCACGGCCTCGACGACGCCCGCGCCTTCGTGGCCGCCCACGATCGGATACCGGGGAGTGAGGTCGCCGGTGCGGATGTGCTCGTCAGAGTGGCACAGGCCGGACGCGACGAAGCGCACCAGCACCTCGCCGATCTTGGGCGGATCGAGCTCGAGCTCGGTCACTTCCCAGTCGTTGCCCACCCCGCGCATCACTGCTGCCCTCGTCTTCAATCCGCTCTCCTATGAGTGAGATTCCGGCCTTTCTCGTAACCCTAAGGACCGCGTGCCCCGGACCGCTAGAGCCAAGCGACCGCTTGGTATGGGAACGGGCCGGCTAGGCGAGGCGGAAGATTCGCACCGCATTGCCGCCGAGGGCCAGTGCCACGTCGTCCTCGCTGCACCCGTTCGCCCGCAGCGTCTCCTGGAGCGCTGTGGCGTTCCGCTGGACGCCGGGCACACCCGGCCAGTCGGTGCCGAACACCATCTTGCGTGCCAGCCGCGGTAGCGACCTGCCGTAATAGTCGGGCAGCCGGGCGGGCGGCAGCCCGGCCACCTCGAGCCAGGTGTTGTCCCGCATGAGCGCGAGGAACGCGGCCTGGTCGTACCACCAGCCGCGGCCGCCGTGCGCGAGGATCACCGTCAGGTCCGGAAAGTCCCGAAGGACCGGGTCCAGCAGGGCTGGCTCGCCGTAGGCGTTGACCGACCCGGCGAATGTCGACGTGCCGCAGTGCACGATCACTGGCAGGCCGTATTCCTCGCAGTATCCGTAGGCCGGGTACAGCATCCGGTCGGCGGGCTCGAACCCGCCGTGCACGGGATGGAGCTTGCACGCGACCGCGCCGAAGCCGACCTGGCGGGCCAGTTCGGTCTTGACCGGGTAGTGCAGGTGCGGGTTGATGTTGGCCACCGGGCGGAACCTGACCGGGTTGCGCGCAACGACCGGCAGCACGTCCTCGATCGGCTGAATGCCGGTCGACTTGGGGCTGTACTCGCTGAACAGCAGCACGTAATCGGCGCCTTCGGCCGCGAAATAGGCGTCCAGGGCGGCTGGCCGGGGCGTCCCATCCGGCTCGAACAGATCACCGAGCGGGACCCCACCGCCGAATGTCGTGACCCACCCGCGCCAGCCGGCCGACAGCGTTGGCAGCCGGGCGACGTGCACGTGGGCGTCAACGAGCACGCGTCCGTCCAGCACCACGGCAGGCTAACAGCCGCCGGTCAACCGGTACTGGCGACATCCTGACGCTTAGCGTCAAATCCGCGCCCGACTTGACTGTTTCGTTCCCACGAAGACGTCAGGATGTCAGCCAGCTCTACGCGGTGGCCGCACCTAACAGCCCCCGGCGAGGCTGGCCTCGTCGCTCATGCGGCTGCGAGTCGGGCAGCCGGTCCGGCCGCAGCCCGAAGAACATGCTGAACATGACGCCGAGATCAAGGATCGCGACCAGGCCGCCGATGTAGGGGCCGGGACCGCCGAGCCAGGCGAGGTAGCCGCAGAACGCGAGCACGATGACCAGGGCCCCGAGTGCCCTCGGCCGGCCCGACTGGGCGAGCCGCTCGGGCACCTCGTAGGGGGCGCGATCCACGTAGTTCGCGGTCGCTGCCTTGTCCTTAGCGATCTTCAGCCAGAGGTCATACAACTCCGGGGCCTGCTCGCGCAGGGCAATGGCCTGGGTGACGGACGGGATGTCGGCCTGCTGGCCGTGGACGTCGGGCACCTTGTCGCCGATCCGA
>JASHSZ010000076.1 GCA_030040815.1 Streptosporangiaceae bacterium | reverse complement strand
AGCTCTTCCCGGCGCCCGCGACGCCGGTGATGACGACCAGTACCCCAAGGGGGATGTCCACGTCGACGTCGCGCAGGTTGTGCTCTGTCGCATCGCGGATCTCCAGCACGCCGGTTGGCGTCCGGACCGTCTCCTTGACGGCGGCTCGATCGCCGAGATGCCGGCCGGTGAGGGTGCCGCTGGCCCGCAGCCCGTCGACGGGGCCCCTGAAAACCACCTCCCCGCCCTGGGTGCCAGCGCCCGGCCCGAGGTCGACGACGTGGTCGGCGATGGCGATCGTCGCTGGATCGTGCTCGACGACGAGCACGGTGTTGCCCTTGTCGCGCAGCCGTAGCAGCAGGTCGTTCATCCGCCGGACATCGTGCGGGTGCAGCCCTACGGTCGGCTCGTCGAAGACGTAAGTGACGTCTGTGAGCGACGAACCGAGCTGGCGGACCATCTTGGCGCGCTGTGCCTCGCCGCCTGAGAGCGTGCCGGACGGGCGGTCCAGGCTGAGGTAGCCCAGTCCGACCTCCACGAAGGAGTCGAGGGTCTGTGTCAGCGCAGCGAGCAGCGGTGCCACCGGCGGCTCGCCGAGGCCGTCCACCCACTCGGCCAGGTCGCTGATCTGCATGGCGCACACCTCGGCGATGTTGATGCCCTTGATCCGCGAGGACCGGGCCGCTTCGGTGAGCCGGGTGCCGCCGCACTCCGGGCAGGCGGTGAAGGTGACCGCGCGGTCCACGAACTGTCGGACGTGCGGCTGCATCGCCTCCTTGTCCTTGGACAGCATCGACCTCTGGATCCGCGGGATCAGCCCCTCGTAGGTCATGTTGATGCCTGCGATTTTCATCCTGACCGGCTCGTGGTGCAGGAAGTCGTGCATCTCCTTCTCGGTGTAGCCGCGGATCGGCTTGTTCGGGTCGACAAAGCCCGACTCCAGGTAGAGGCGAGAGTTCCAGCCGCCCCCCGTGTAGCCGGGGACGGTAATCGCGCCCTCGGCAAGCGACTTGGACTCGTCGAACAGCTCGGTCAGGTCGATATCAGAGACAGTGCCCAGCCCTTCGCACCGCGCGCACATGCCGCCGGTGATGCTGAAGCTGCGCCGTTCCCTGACGGTCTTGCCGCCACGTTCGAACTCGACCGCACCCGCCCCGCTGATCGAGGCGACGTTGAAGGAGAACGCCTTGGGCGAGCCGATGTGCGGCCGCCCCAGGCGACTGAACAGAATGCGCAGCATCGCGTTCGCGTCGGTGGCGGTGCCGAGCGTGGAGCGGGGGTCGGCACCCAGCCGCTGCTGGTCGACGATGATCGCGGTCGTCAGCCCGTCGAGTACGTCGACGTCAGGCCGCGCCAGCGTCGGCATGAAGCCCTGCACGAACGCGCTGTACGTCTCGTTGATGAGCCGCTGCGACTCCGCCGCGATGGTGTCGAACACCAGAGAGGTCTTGCCGGAGCCGGACACGCCGGTGAACACCGTCAGGCGGCGCTTCGGGATCTCGACGCTGATGTCCTTGAGGTTGTTCTCACGCGCGCCGTGCACGCGGATCGCATCGTGGCGGGCCTCCGCGGGCAGCGCAGCGGATTGCCTATCGGTCGTCGCGGCCCTGCTCACCGGCGCTCAGCTGTCCTGCAGCAGCCCGAGGACGTTGCCATCCGGATCGGTGAAACTCGCCACTCGGCGGCCGCCGCCGACGTTGCGCACGGGGTCCTTCACGGTGGCACCGGCAGCGGTCACCTCAGCCAGCTTCGCCTCGATATCGGGCACGTGCCAGTAGGCCACCGGCGAGGTCATGCCCTGCCCACCGCCCGGCACCAGCCCGATGTGCTGGCCTTCGGCGTCGTAGCCAACGTAGTAGTCCGCGTCGGCGGATGGCTCGACGCCGAGTAGCGCCGTGTACACAGGCTTGGCCGCAGCCAGGTCGGACACGGGGTGCAGCACGGTCTTGATGCCCTGCGTAGCAGAGGTGGTCATGGTCGCTCCTAAGGTCGTCCGTCCGTCTGCTTCTCGTCAGGAGTATCACCGCGACGAACCAGGGGACGCTTCTCGATTCCTGATCGGTCTGGCTGCCAGCGCATGCGGTCTACGCGGCGGACGCGGCCCTGCTAATCGACGCCCTGCACAGCGACCGCGCGGAAGCTCGCTGCGCCCGCGCGCAGCTTCTTCGTCTCCTGGTAGACATCTGACTCATACCAGCGCGTCGCGGCCCGCAGGTCGGCAAACTCCAGCACCACGAGCCGCGGCGGATGCCAGTCGCCCTCAAGCGTGACCAGCTCGCCACCGCGAACCAGAAAGTGGCCGCCGCCGGCCGCGATCGCAGCGGGTGACGCCGCCTTGTACTGCTCGTATTGGTCAGGGTCGGTGACGTCCGTTTCAACGATGACGTACGCAGCCATGCGGCGACTCTACTGGAGCCCCTTCACGGCGTTGCCCGGGTCGGCCGCCATGTCAGCGGCGCTTGCGCCGAGGCGAGGTTAGGTTGCCGTCGGCGGCGAAGCGCTCTGCCGCCCGAGCGAGCGCCGCGACGGCCTCCGCGTCCGGCCGGCGAGCCGTCGAAATATCGGCGAGACTCATGAATCCTCGCCCTGCCAGTCCAGCCGGTCGCCCAGGCAGGGATGCACGCGTCGTCAAGCTGACAGGACGACTGTCAGCCCGGCGACAGACCGGCGACGGCGTGGCACGAGACCCTCCTGTGCAGAAGCAACGCCTCGACGACTTCACCCAGACCACCAACGTCAGCATTGACCTACTCCGCCGGACTCTCTCCTGGCATGCCTCGGCAGAGCAGGCACAGGGACGGCCGGGCGGCGGTGTCAGCGGGGCACCGCTGCCCGGTCCAGCTCGGGGCAAGGTCGCAGCGGCCGCAAGGACCTGCCTAGCTGCGCTGTGCCAGCGTCAGAGCGAAGTCGGCCTTGTCGTCGGTCCAGGACCGTACCGGGTCCAGTCCGGCGTCGGTCAGCTCGGCGCGCACCTGCTCAGGCCGGAACTTTGCCGAGATCTCGGTGCGTATCTCTTCGCCCGCCGCGAAGGAGACGGTGAGGTCGAGGTCAGCAATCCGCACAGTCTGCGCGCGAGTGCTACGTAGTCGCATCTCGATCCACTGGCAGGCCGCGTCCCAGATCGCCACGTGCTCGAATTCGTCTACGTCAAAGTCGGCGGACAGGTCCTTGTTGATGACCCGGAGGACGTTGCGGTTGAACTCCGCTGTCACGCCGGCCGGATCGTCGTAGGCGCGGAGCAGGCGCCCGGTGTCCTTCACCAGGTCGGTTCCGAGCAGGAAGGTATCGCCCGGCTGGAGCGCTGCGCGCACCTGCCTGAGCAGCCGCGCCCGCGCGGGCGGTTCGAGATTGCCAATGGTGGAGCCCAAGAAAGCAATCATCCGGCGGCCCGCCAGGGGTATCGCGCCGAGGTCGCATTCGAAGTCGCCCACGAACGGCGCGATTCGCAGCCGGGGGTACCTGGCACCCAGCGCGTCCGTGGCTGCTGCTAGGACCACAGGGTCGACATCTAGGGGTACGAACTCGCGGAGCGTGCCCTCTTCCAGCATCGCGCGCAGGAGCAGCCCCGTCTTGGCCGAGGTACCGCTGCCCAGCTCAACCAGGGACTCGCAGCCCGACAGCGCGGCGATCTCGGCCGCACGGGCAGCCAGGATCGACGTCTCCGCCCTGGTCAGGTAGTACTCAGGCAGACGCGTGATCTCGTCAAACAGCGCACTGCCGCGCTCGTCGTAGAAGTACTTCGGCGGCAGGGTCTTCGGCGTTGCGGACAGCCCTGCGAGGACGTCGGCTCGCAGCGCCGCCAGGTAACGGTCGGGGCGAGCCTGAACCCGGTTCGATGATGGCATCGTGTCATGCCTCCAGATCGGTGGTCGTGACCTCGTCGGCCCGGACGTCGCCGAGGGTGAGCGACGAGCCGGGCCACGCCAGGTGGCGGCACACTCAGGCGTCCCAAGCCAGCCGGACACCGGTAAAGATCTGCCGCCGGATGGGGTAGTCCCAGTTGCGGAACGACGGCCGGATGGTCGACGGGGCCACTGCCCACGAGCCGCCGCGCAGCACCTTGTAGTCACCGCCAAAGAACGGCTGGCTGTAGTTGCGGTAGATCATCGGCAAGAAGCCCGGCCACGGCGCGAAGTCGGACGACGTCCACTCCCAGACGTCGCCGATCATCTGCTCGGCTCCGTACGCCGAAGCACCGCTCGGGTAGGCCCCGACTGGCGCCGCGCGTAGCCCGAGCCCGCCGAGGTTCGCCCGCTCTTCGGTGGGTGCCTCCGATCCCCACGGCCACTTGCGCCTGGTGCCCGCACGGGGATCCCAGGCGCAGGCCTTCTCCCACTCGATCTCGGTCGGCAGCCGAGCGCCAGACCAGCGTGCGAAGGCCTCGGCCTCGAAGTAGCAGATGTGCTGAACAGGCTCGTCCGGCGGCACGTCCTCTTCGGCGCCGAACCGGCGCCTGGTGCCCACGGCTGTCCAGAACATCGGCCGCTCGAGCCCGGCCTCGGTCCGGTGTGCCCAGCCGCGGGCCGACCACAGGTCAGGCCGAGAGTAGCCGCCGTCCGCGATGAAGTCGCGCCACTGACGGTTGGTCACTGGCACGCGTCCGATCCAGAACGGGCCGACATCGACCGGGTGCGCGGGCCGCTCGTTGTCGAGCGCGAACGGCTCGTCGTCAAGATCGACGCCCAGCGTGAATGGACCGCCTGGCACCAGGACTCGTGCCGGGCCGACATCGCGGCCCGGCGGCAGCGCCCGGCGCTGCAGCAGCACGGGTGGCCCTTGGCGTAGTTGCAGCGTGGCGAACATCGTCTCGTCGTGCTGTTCCTCGTGCTGGACGACCATGCCGGCGGTGAACAGGTCGTCCGCGGGCGTGCGCTCGATCACGTCCAGCACCCGGCCGCGGACCTCGTGGTCGTACGCGCGCGCCTCCACCGGCGGCAGCAAGGGCAGGCTCGGGCGCTCGGCACGCGGGTGCTTGAACGCGTCATACAGTGAGTCGATCTCGGGGGTCAGCATCCCTGGCTTGCTGGGGTCACCGCCGCGTAGCAGCCACAGCTCCTCCTGCTGCCCGACGTGAGCCAGGTCCCACACCAGCGGGCTCATCAGCGGGTCGTGCTGAGCTACCAGGATGGGCTCTTCGAGGTCGGTGAGATGAAGGGTTCGCGATCTGGCTCTCTGCAGGTCGCGGACGACGGTTTCATGCATGGGCAAGCTCCTCGAAGGCGGCGGCGGGTCCGATCTGCTTGATGCGCTCTGCTAGCACGTCACCGGGACAGCGGCCCGATTCGACCAGGTCGGCGAGGTCAGCGATCACGGCGCCGAATTCGGCCGGAGCTCGCCTCGCGGCCACTGCAAGGCAGCGCACAGCCGAGCTCGCGAGTCGAGCGTTGTCGAGCCCGTCCCGCGCCGCCTCGGTCCACAGCGCGGCCGTCTCCTCGGTGGCCTCTGCCGCCGCATCGGCAGCGACAGGGTCATCCATGAGTGTGGTAACGACGGCCGCGATGGCTGGCCACCAGCAGGGCGAGGTCACATCCAGGTAGCGCAGTTCCAGGTAGCCGCGCAGCCGGACAGGCGGGAACAGCGTGGTGAGATGGGTGTCGAGGTCAGCCGCGGTGGGTGCCCGGTTCCCGAGCCGGACACTGCCGCGTGCCCAGTCCTCAAACGGCACCGCCACGCCGACCGCCTGGACCCCGTGGCCGCACCGGATGAACGCGACGGGCGCGTGCATGGCGTAGCGAGCCCAGGCATCGGCCGGGTCAACCGCGCTGGCGCCTGCAGGACGAGCGCTGCAGCCGGGAACGGGGCCGCACGCACGCGCGTCGAGGGCGGCCCATGCGCGCTGCCTGGCGGACTTCCAGCCGGTTGGCTGTCCCGACAACCATGGGGAGTTCGCGGCAATGGCCAGCATCGTTGGTCCGATGCGATACGCGTGCGCGACCCGTTCCCCCCAGTGTTGCTCGGGGCCAGCCTCGAGATTCACCTGCAGGGCGGCGGTCGAGTTCATCATCACCGCGCCCGCGCCAGCCATGCCGGTAGCCCGGAAATGCTGCTCCATTGCGCGGTAGCGCGGGCGCGGGTTGATGCGCAGGGAGGGCCTGAGGGGGTCTGCGCCGGCATATGCGACGCCGAATCCCCGATCGGCGATAACAGCGCGCACGTCCGCGGCCTCGGCTTCCAGGCCGCGGACCGCGGTAACGATGTCCGGGGCGGGCGGGCACGACAGCTCCACCTGACCGCCCGGCTCCACCGTGATGGCGCTCCGAAGGCCGATGCGACGCAGCTCTCCCGTCATCTCCTCAACCTGAGGCCAGGTCACGGACTCGGCAACCGCGTGCAAGTTCAGCGGGTGCATCTCGATTTCCAGCCCGACCGGACCCACGCTTGTGTCGGCGAGCGCCGCACGGCGCGATCGGTTGTAAGCGGCATCGACCGTGAGGGACCACTGCAGATCGGGCAGATCGGGGGCATCATCGATGAATGTGCTGGTAACGGCCATATATGGCCCCTCCAGGTCCGGGCCGGCGGGCTTGGCTGCCCGCCGCGGGTCGGTGCGGGGCGACCGATTAACAGCCGTCCATGCCCTGCCGCTCCCAGGGAGCGGCCGCACTTTCATGGTACGTCCGGGGTCTGACAGTCGGTTCAGACCGATCCAGGCGCTCCGTTATGGATACCCACGCGCCGGCGCCTGACGCTGACGCTCCTCAGCGCACATCGGGCAGCTAGCGCGCCGAGCAGCGCATCAGCATTTGGGTGACGTATCTTGCCTGGCTGAGCGATGCTCGTGAGGTGAACGTTGATGAGGTCAATGACCTGCGGCGGGCCCTGGGCGGGGTCGTCCTTGAGGCGTCTTACCTGGAGCGGGTACTCAGGGCCGCGTTCGCCGCGCTCGTGGGCAGCAAGTACGCGCCGGTGGTCGATGGCCACCTCACGGCACACAATCTGATCGAGACCTGCGGGCACGTCGCTGAGGTTCATACCGATCTCGGGCCCCAGGCAAAGGCGCAGTTCGACGAGGCGCTCAAGGCATGCAACGCAGCTAATACCAAGCGCAACCGGGTTATCCATGATGCGTGGGCGATGCGGCCTGACGGCATCATGGTCGAACTGCGTACTTCGCGCCGTGATGAAGACGTGGCCGTTACCGCCCAGACGCTGGGCGAACTGTGGCAAGTCGCCGGCGAGCTAGGTAAGGCCGCGGACGACCTGACGACGGCTGTTATGGCCGCTTTCGGCCCAGACGGGATGCGCGTCGAAGATCAGCTGCGGCTGGAGCTAGGCCGCGACATCACCGCAGATTCCGTGAGCTAGATGCGAACTTGGCCGCTGTGCCCACGACGAGCAGGACAAGGCACGTTTCTGCAGGTAGCGCGCTCGGAGGGACTCGAACCCCCAACCTTCTGATCCGTAGTCAGATGCTCTATCCGTTGAGCTACGAGCGCAGTCGAACCCGCCATAGTGTACGGCACCGCAGGTTGGCTGCGCGCACGCACAACTACCCGCGCGCTCATGCTACATCACGCGCGATACATCTTCTGCGATGTATTATGCAGGCATGGACGCGCTGGACCTCATCATCCTCGGCAGGCAGTTGACTCGCATCGGCGAGCGCGCGATGCGCGAAGGCGACCTTGAGGACGACGGGCTGGGACCCTTTGGAACTGCCCTTCCGGCCGGTGCCCTCATCGTTATGCGGGATGTTCTCGCGCATCCGGGCAGCTCAATCTCGGACATCACGGCCAGGACAGGACTTCCGCAGAGCCACGTATCTGAGTCGGTCAACAAGCTTCGCGTCAAGGGCATAGCTGAGATCAACGCCGATCCGGCGGACCGGCGCCGCACCCTGGTCAGGCTCTCTGCCAGGCACCTGGACCAAGTGGCCAGGTACAGCACCCGCCACGCGGACGACCTGCTGCGAATAGCACTCAGCTATCTCCCCGACGACAGCGCACAGCAGGTCATCGCGGTGCTGACCGACCTGGGACGAAGACTGCGGATCGACCCGGCCCTGCCGGTTTCTGCAGGCTCGACACCGTTCGCACCGGCGTGATGACGGGCTCTCAGCCGTAGCCACCGACTAGGCGCCGTGTGCGGATGTCTGGTCCGTCGCCGAAGCTCGCGGACCTGCGCGGCGCGGCGGGAGAGGGCATTCGGCACGGCGGACGGTCCTGATGTGCGCTACGCGGATTCCCGGGTACACCCCATGCGATGCGGGTCACGCGGCCTGGACCGCACGGGGGAGGTATGGTCATGCGCTTGTGGCGGATCGGTAACGCAATTCTGATGCTGCTGGTGCTGCCCTTGGTGATCTACCTGCTCAACCGAGTACTTGCGGCGCTGGAGCGAATCCGCCATGCGAGCGACCAGATCCTGGCCGACGGTGCGGAACTCGTCAGCGACCTCAATGGCGTGCCGGATGCGCTCGCTACTACCGACCAGACCGTGAAGGATGTCTCGGCCGGAGCCACGCGGTACGCGGACTCGGTCGCCAAGCTGCTGAGCTAGGCGAGGGAGGTGCCATCTATGCGAGCAGAAGCCCAGACGACCCTGGCAGCCTCCACGCTTATCATCGGCGTCACGGCAGTGGGCCTGATCCGAGTGATCTTCCACCTGCGGGCCATCCAGGCCGACCTGAGCGCCACAACCAGCGCGGTTCGGACCGTTGCAGACCTGACCAGGACCGTGCCAGACCGGCTCACGTCGGTCAATTCAAGTCTCCAGCCAGTCCGCGAGTTCTGCGACACGGTCTGAGCCGTCCGAGGGGAAGTGAGTTCCATTGCATCGACGCTCCCAGGCCCGGCCGAGAACCGCTCGCACCCACCAGTCAGGCTGGACAGCTGGCTACGCCATCGGCTCGGCCGTCGTGGCTGTCGTCGTCGTGCTGGTGTCAGCGATCCTGGCCTACGCGCGGTCCATCGGTGACGAGGCGCCGAAGATCAGCGCGGCGCTGCGGGACGCCGAGCGCAATACCGCTCCGCTCAGTGCGCTGCGCACCACCATCGACGACGCCAACGCGATCGCCGGCGGGCTGGAGCGCGGGCGCGCCCGGTTGGGCGGCTAACAATGACGTCCTACGACAGGACCGCCTGGCGGCGGGCGATCGGGGCGGGCTTCCTCGTCGACGCAGCGGTGGCCGGACTGCTAAGCCTGCTCATCTACCAGGTGAAGCGCATCGACGACCGTGTCGTCGAGGTGCGGGAAACGCTGCGCGCCGCAGCGGCAAACACCGCCGAAGCTGGGCTCATCCCGCAGGTCGCCGACGGCGTCGATGCCGTGCTTGCCGAAGGTCTGCAGCACCACTTGCTCCTCGGTCGGGTGCTCGGGAAGGCACAGCGATGAAGCGCCTGGTGGTGCTCACAGTCGTCGTCATCGCCGTGCTCACCGGTGGCCTGGCGCTCTATCTCTTCTGGGCCGGCACACTGCTGAATCGGATCGCGGCGAACCTGGAGGACTCGGCTGACCTGGTCCGCGAGATCGACGGCCATGCGAAGGTCATCGGCCCGGGCGTGGCGCACATCAACCAGATCGGGGGTGTCGTGGCTGGCGCACTGCCGCTCCTGTACGGGATGGCAGAGCAGATCGTTCGTCGCGTCGCCCCGGCGTCGAGCCCTGGCGCGGCCGAGGCCGGCAGACCGCCCGTTACCCAGCGGTCCCGGCTGCGCGACGTCGGCTTCGCTCCGGGCAGCTCCGCGCGGGGCGACTAGCAGCCGCTGCCGGGACTGGTACGAACTGACCACGCCGACGACCTAGCCCAGAAGCTTGCCGAGGTCCTGATAGCTGACGGCGGGTGGTATGCCGACTTCGGTGCCGGCGATTACCACGTGGTGGTCTTCGCCGGGAAGGTGTTCCGGTACCCGAAGGGTGACGCGGCCGGCCGCGCCGAGGCTACGCAGTACGGTCTCTCGGTTGGCTGCCCGGCTGATCAGCTCGACTGGACGGACTAGCCGATGGGAATCCGGCGCAAGGCCGGAGCAGGATCTGGGCGGGCTCTGTCGGGTAACTCGGACACGCCGGACGGCGTCCTGCGCCGACAGCGCTCACCAGCTCAGCGATTGCACGACGTTGCGGAGGCCCGGCGGGCGGCGCCGAGAGCCGCCCTGGAAAAGCTGATCACCGCGGCCGAGTTGCACATCGGGCCGGACCACGACTTGTGGATGGGGCTGAGAAGAACCTCGAGCCCGAGCTTGCCGGCCTGAAGAGCAGCTCACCCAAGGCCCGGCGTACCGGTAGCCTCGCGGCAAGCGTTGCCGACGGTCGCCAGTGGTCCGCGGGGTTCAGCCCGCGCACCAGGTCGAAGGTGTGGATGAACGTCCCCACGCTTGCTCCGCTTCGCCGCGCATAGTAGAACGAACCGGTGGGAAGACAGGCAGCCACGGTGCTTTATGTGCTCGCGCTGGTAGCCGTCGTGGTCGGTGTGGACGTCCTATTCTTCAGGCACGACTTCTGGCCGCGGCTGATAGTCAACGTCGGAGTCGTCCTGGTGTTCGCGGCGTTCTATTTGAGGTTCTTGAAGCGCCCATGAGCGCTGCCGCGCGGCCAATGTGAGTAGCTCCCGACTTCGCGCTCGGCGGCCGCGGGCTGGTGGGACAGGGACGTGATCGAGATCGCCGATCATGCCGAGCTTTCGGCGCCCTGCCACCGTGACACGCTGTGCCTGTGGGCAGCCCAGGGCCTGGCCGGACCTATGTGAGCCCACGGCGGCGTGATCAGCCGGAGCCGGGGATGGCGTGTCGCGGTACCCAGGCGCGTGCCCGATTTACGAGTCCTGGGCAGTCAGCCTGGCGGGCAGGGGCCATCGGTGGGCCTGCGAGGCCGGAATGTGCCGGCCCGAGCGCTGGATGCGCGACAATGACGTGGTTTGGACATACGGCGGCGGCCCAGCCGGAGGCGGAATGGTCAGCGACCTGCCATGGGAGGAGAGCCACTTCGGCCCCGGCTCCCGGATCGGCAAGTACGTGCTCGAGAGGCAGATCGGCCACGGCGGTATGGCGGTCGTGTTCAGGGCGCGTGACAATCAGCTCGGCCGGCTGGTGGCACTGAAGATCATGGCCCCGTCCGTCGCCTCGGACACGGAATTCCGGCAGCGGTTCGTCCGCGAGTCAAAGGCCGCGGCGGGTGTGGACGACCCGCACATCATCCCGGTGTTCGAGGCCGGTGAATCGGCCGGCGTGCTGTTTATCGCCATGCGGTATGTCGCCGGCGGCGACGTTCGGTCGCTCCTGGCGCGCGAGGGTCCGCTGAGCGTCGATCAGGTGTCCGCGATCCTGGTATCGGTTGCGTCAGCACTCGACGCTGCGCACGCCGCTGGACTGGTTCACCGCGATGTCAAGCCAGGGAACATGCTGTTGGACGTCCGCAAGGGCCGGCCGGATCACGTGTACCTGGCGGACTTCGGGCTGACGAAGGCCACAATGGGAGCGGTCACGCTGACCAGCACCGGCAGATTCCTGGGAACGGCTGACTATGCCGCACCAGAGCAGATCGAGGGTCGGCGCGTCGACGGCCAGGCAGACCAGTACGCGCTGGCTTGCGCCGCCGTCGAGATGCTGACCGGGCAGGCGCCGTTCCCCCACGATAACGTCATGGCCGTCCTCACCGCGCACATGTCCGAGCCTCCGCCGCCACTGTCGGCTCGCCGTCGGGGGCTGCCTGCGGAGCTGGATGCAGTCCTGGGCCGGGCGCTGGCCAAGTCACCCAGCGATCGCTACCCCAGCTGCGGCGAATTCACCGCGGCGTTCCAGCGCGCAGCCGGCATAGGCCGGTACGAGGCCCCCGTCCCGGCGAGAGCATCGCACCGCAGAACCGAAGGCGAAGCACTTGGCCTCGCCCCCGCCGGACCCAGCCGTGTTAACGCGGAACCCACGGCTACCAGGCCCTTGGCGCCGCGGCGCTCGATGGAGCCACCCCGCCAGATCGACGTCGTCCGGCGTCGCAGGCGTCGCGGGCGCTTGGTCGTTGCTGCGGCGGCTGTTGCCGCGGCCGCGGCCGTCGTCGCGTTCCTCGTGCTCGCGCATCCCGGCCGCGCACCCGGCGCACACGCGGCTGGCACCGGTCACACGGCGACCGGGCAAGAGGCGTCGGCGGCCCGCTGGCACACCTACGACGACCCCAGCGGGTTTGCTATCGGTCTGCCGCCTGGCTGGGCCGTCGCGTCGACGACGCCTGGCGACGTTCAGTTCACTGGTACGCCCGCAGGGTTCGTCGTGGTGGTCGCGTGGAGCACACACCCGCAGGCCGATGCCCTGGCCGACTGGCAGCAGCAGGCGGCGCAGCAGGCTGCAGCCGATCCTACCTATCAGCAGATCTCGATCAGCCGGGTGAGCTACCGCGGCTACAACG
>JASHSZ010000075.1 GCA_030040815.1 Streptosporangiaceae bacterium | reverse complement strand
ATCGACGAGGCGTGCCGGAGAAGCCGTGGGGGCCGCCTCGATATCCCCATCAGGCTGCGGAGCGACAAGTTCGCGGGCATGAGCGGCGCAGTCGATGCACAACGCCCTCCCGTCCAAGTAAGTCACAGCTTCCTTCGGGCCCATTGGCCGACTCTTGGCGTCGGTCTCATGGTGGTGCCGATACCTGCCCACCTAGGACGCTGACTACATCTCTTTCGATCAGCTTGGTTCGATTGGTCTGCCCTTATAGAGCATGTCGAGCAGATGGGGGGCGTACTGAGTGAAGGCCGAGCTGAGAGCCGGATCGACCTGTCCGGTGACGGCTTCGGCTACGACAATACGATTGCCAGCCTGACCGCGGATGAGCGCGGCGAAGAACGGTAGCAGAAGAGTTCCTTCGTCGGTGACCCGGAGAGTCGTCGCTCCGCTCGGGACACCGTACCCCGATAGCAGGTACCAAGTACGACGAGTCGCTGCTGGCTCGGGGGAGTCGATCCACAGTTGGCTGACCCCGCGGGCGAGGTCAGAGGAGGTGCACTGCGGTTCGATCGTCATCAGCTGGGACGGGATGAGGACCATGCTGCCGGTGGCCAGGGGGATGCCGATTACGTGCCGAGTAAACAGCTCTATGGCGACGCGTGTCTGGGCAAAATGCTGCTCATAACGTCCCCTGCTCGGTACTGCATAGCTGTAGTCGTAGCGGAGGCTGGCGAATGGCAGCCAGCTTTGCCGGACCCAGAGAAGCTGGTCGACTTGTCGGAGTCCGCTCCGCCGCGGTTGTAGCCGCTGGTAAGCGGTCTGATCAGTGCATCCGATCGGAAGCGACCATTTAGGCGGCGTTGGGGCCGTTCTGCGCGGCTCTTGCTGCTTGGCCCGGTCGAACATGGCGCGGGCGTATCCGTTCACCGGTTCAGCCTCTCCGGCATGGTTGAACCGAAAGAGTGCCATACCGACTTGGTCGGCCCACTCCTCAGCTTCCCGCGTGTAAGCCATGAGGCTAAAGAAGATTGGGAGCGCTCGCTCGGCCATTGCAACGCCGTAGAGCTTCTGCAGATCAGGTCGGCCGATCGGCACCATATGAGCCTTCACTTGGGCGACCAGAGACCGGCCCCGGACGTCCACGCCACCGTCGGATCCGACTTGGGTGAGCCGGGCGTCGGCGAAACCCAGCCAGCGGCACCAGTGCGACGCGGCTTCCTCGGCGTCTCGGGGCGAGCGGATCAGCCTCGGCGCAGGCAGCTCGACTTGGCCAGCCGACTGGCTCTGCTCTGCCCGCGGGCCTTGCTGCTCAGAACGTCGTTCGGTCCAGGACGAGCCGTCCCAGTAGCGCAGGCGACCCGGCCGCTCCGGATCCGGATACCATCCCACCTCGGCCACGGGCCGATCCTGTTGCCCCGACACCGCCGCGCCCTAGTCTGGCCGCGCTCGCTGCTGGCCGAGGAGTGGAACGAGCGGCTGAGATATCTGCCAGCCCTCTACCAGGCAGGAGATGGTGCAGACACGGCGGCGCGCTCTGGTAGCGGTCAATCCTCTGGGTCGGTCGTAGCGGCGGCGGGCCTGCGTCGGCGACGCTGTTGCAAGCCGCGTAGTCTCCGGACTCCCGTGGACCATAACTCCGACCCCAGAGTGCTATTTGCCTTAAACATACTGTTGTTAGAGCCGGTCGCTTGCGCAAGGTTGACTCAGAAGCCAAGCCTGCTCCGTCGCAAGGCGGTATCCGCTGCGTGCCCGATCACCGCCGCCAGCATCGAGGCAGCGAGCGCGCACACGGCTGGCCGCAACGCTCGGGCACGGCGCTGTGGCCGCGCTGTCGCCGCCCGTAGGCGAGTTGCTCGGCGTGGTCGGTGCGCAGCGCCACGCTGCGTTGGGTGAAGAACGCCTCGCTGACATGCAGGCGGGCCGCTCGTAGTCCGGATTCCGCCGGGCCGGCTGCGAGCGAAGCAGGAAGGTGGCTACCACGCGAACGCTGGCGCGTTGTTCGGGCGCGGACACGTTAAACCCGGCGAATCACCGCTGGCCGCGCGACCTGAGGGAGCTCAGGAAGTCGGCCGCCCTCGAGACCGCGGGTCCGACGATGCGGGCGGCTTGCTCGGCGGCTCGAACGACCTGCTTGACCGGCTCTGGCGCTGCGTCGAACGGTCCCGCCTCCGCCGTTACCCGCTCTCCAGGCGGTGTCTGGATGCGGAACTCCGCCGCATCGGCCGAGGCCAGGGGCTGAACGTCACGAAGCTCCCGGCGCTCGGTCGGTTTGCCGGCTGCGTAGCAGGTAAGCCGCGTGATGAGGCCGAGCCCGGCGTCGATGACGGCGACGGCAGCGTCGTAGGCCAGTACCGGGCCGGTCAGGGTCACGCCAGGGATGCGGGTGGCGCGGACTCGGTAGCCCGGCCGGCCGCTGACGACGCCTGCACCGCCGTCGGCCAGCCGCCACTCCAGCAGCCAGGATGGGTCCATCAGGTCGGCAACGCGGGACGGGGCCGGCCGAGCCGGGGCGCTGACCGTCCTATCGGGGTACACCCGCCACCGCGTCTGGCCGTCGCACGACTCGGTGACGGGCTTGCGTCGGGGCGCGCTGGAAACCCAGTCCAGCCGGTACCGGAGCCCGCCGGCGGCGTACTTGAGCCGGGCGACATGGTGCGTGGTGCCGGGCGCGGCCTTCTGGGTAATGGCGTCCGCGAGCCTCCCGATGCCGCCCTGCCCCAGCCCGCGGCTCTGTCGGCGCAGGCCCTCGGCGAAGGCAGCCACGCTGACCCACTCGTGCAGCTCGGCGGCGACATCGCGGCCGACGGAGCTGCCGCGGTAAAGCAGGTACGCAGTCTCGTCGCTGACGGGCGGCCAGCGCTCCTGGCCGGAGTCCTCCGCATCGCGCGGCATCGGCTCCTCGCCGTCGGCCGGCGGCCGCGGCGGGCCGTTCGGCCCGTGCCGGATCGCGAACCCCAGCGCGTCGGCCGCGAGCCCAGCCGCTGTGGCGAGACCCTGGGGAAAGAATTCCCTCTGCAGGTCCCGAGGGTCCGGCAGCGCATCGGGCGGCGCCGCGAATAGCGAGTCGTCCGCCGTTTCCGGCGGCACGATCCGCACCGCGTCCAGCTGTTCCAGCGACAGGGGCAGGCCCCGGACGAGAGCCTCGCACCGCAGCAGAATTCCCAGCTGTGCATCCACGAAGAGGTCGAGGCGCTGCGGTCCGAGCGGCGTTGGTCGTCGTGCCTCGGGAACCGCGACAACGTGCCATGCCTCGCGCGAGGCAGCGGTGACGGGTCCCTCGCTACGCAGCTCGAAACCACGGAGCAGCCACGCCGGGCTGAGTAGTCGGCGAAAAGCCGGCTGCGGGGACCCGCCATAGCTGCGCCAGACGCCTCCGCCTGGCCCGTCGTCGGCAGTGGTCTCGGTTGCTGACATGCGCGGACTCACCAGCCAGACGCGATCGCCGTCACACCCCTTGGTCACGGTCTCGCCGCTCTCGTCGGTCAGTTCCTCGCGGAAGCGGCGCGTCGGCGCGACGATCAACCTGCCGGTCACCACTTCGCCCAGCGCGATCGGCAGGTCGTCCGGATCCTGCAAGACCCGCACCCACGACGGGGCCCAGGGTGGCAGCGGCATCGAGCGAAGCAGCTCATCGCGCAGCGCGCGGTCAAATCTGCGGCTGATCGTCGCGGCGAGGCTGAGATTCGTCCAGTCCACGCGCTGCAGGAGCCCGACAAGCTCCGGCTCGGTTGGCATGAATCCATGATTACAGTCAGCCGCGCGCGTCCCGGCGTTTCCGCTCGAGGCTGACGCGCTGCGTACAGAAGCCCCACAGTCAGGCTTATGGATGCGTCCTGCATCTACTACGGGGCTACGGGGTGCCGTCCGGCAGTCAGCTTTCCAGGGCAGCGAGGCGACCATGACACGAAACCACCCGCAGACGAAAATGCGCTGAGTTGACGGCCCAGCTGCGACCGTCGGCCTTGCGCTGCCAGAGCTGGCAGAAATAGCCGATGGCCCGGCAGCAGCGTCAGCGTTGCGCGCGCTGGCTGAGGCGGGCCGGGACCTGCTGCGCCGGACGGCGGAGTTGCCGGACACCGAGCGAGAACTGCTGTCAGTCCTTAGTGAGTACCGGTACGCAGTGTTCGCGTTCACCGCAGCGGCGGACAGGCTGTAGCTGGCTGGCAGGAAGCCGGGCGCGGTCGGGGCGAAGCCGGGCGCGCCGGGGTGCGCGTTTATGTGCCGGTGCGGCATGCCCGCTGGCGGATCCTGGCCCCATCCGCGGTGCTGGTCCCCGGCCGCTTCCCGGCATCGATCT
>JASHSZ010000596.1 GCA_030040815.1 Streptosporangiaceae bacterium | reverse complement strand
GCCGTCCCGCAGCGGCGCGGCCAGTCCCAGGCAGTGCCAGCCGCGGGCGAACCTGGTCGGAGGCGCACCCACGTCAATGCTGCGGACTCCGCTGCGGCCGTTCATGCGCCCTCCCGCGGTGGCGGTCAGCTATCCCTAGACTAGAACATGTTCTAGTCTAGATCTGCGGCGGCGGGAATCGGAGGCCAGCAGTGGCGCAGAACGTCGGGCACGAGGTGATCGACGGCGTGCGCGAACTGCTGCCGATGCTGCGGGACCGGGCGCAGGAGACGGAGGATGCCCGAGCAGTTCCCGCCGACTCCATCAAAGCCCTTGCGGAAACGGGCTTCTTCCGGCTGCTCCAGCCAGCGGCGTTCGGCGGATTCGAGGCTGATCCGCTGACCTTCTGGGTCGCTGTGCGGTCGATCGCCGGCGCGTGCGGCTCGACCGGCTGGGTCGCCGGCGTGGTCGGCGTCCATGCGTGGCACGTGGGCCTGTTCCAGGCGCAGGCGCAGCAGGAGGTCTGGGGGTCCGACCCCGCCACCCGGATCTCGTCCTCGTACGCCCCGACCGGTAAGGCCGTCGTGGCCGACGGCGGGCACCACGTCAGCGGCCGGTGGAGCTTCTCCTCGGGGTGCGACCACGCCAGCTGGGCGCTGCTGGGCCAGATCGTCACCGACGAGGCGAACCGGCCGACCGACTTCCGCACGTTCCTGCTGCCCCGCGCCGACTACGTCATCGACGACGTGTGGGACACCGTGGGCCTGCGCGGCACGGGCAGCAACGACATCGTCGTCGACGGCGCCTTCGTGCCCGAGTATCGGTCCCTCAGCTTCGCTGACGTGTTCAAGCTCGTCTGCCCCGGCCAGGAGCTCAACCCGGCACCGCTGTACCGGCTGCCGTACGGGTCGGTGTTCTCGTATTCGATCACCGTTCCGATCATCGGCATGGCCACCGGCGCATACGAGGCGCACGCCGCGTACATGCGGGAACGAGTGCGGGCTACCTCCGGCCAGCGGGCGGCCCAGGATCCGTTCGCCCAGGTCCGCATCGCCGAGGCGGCGGCCGAGATCGACGGCGCGTGGCTCGCGCTCGAGCGGAACGCGAACGAGCTCATGGAGTACGCCCGCGCGGACGAGCGAATCCCGACCTCGCTGCGGCTGCGCGTCCGGCGCGATCAGGTACGCGGCACCGGCCAGGCGATCCGGGCCGTGGACCGGCTGTTTGAGAACTCCGGCGGCCGGGCGCTGAAGTCGGGCACGCCGATCCAGCGGTTCTGGCGGGACGCGCACGCCGGCCGCGTGCACGCGATCAACGACCCGGAGCGGGCGCTTTCGATGTTCGGCGGTCGCGAGTTCGGCCTGCCGGTCCCGCCCGACGCGATGCTGTGAGCCCCAACGACCCCGTTCCGCTACTTTCCACTTGTTGTGGCTGCGCAAAAGCCATAACTAGCTCGGCAGTACGACCACAACAGGTGGAGAGTATCTACAGACGCGACAGCCTGCCGGTACGGCGCCTTGGAGTACTCCAGTGACTGAGTTTGTGGCCGACGCCGAGTTCGGTGCGCGGTCGTTCCCTGGAAACGGTTACGCCGTGCGCTATTACGACTCCGGTCCGTGCGCGGACGCTCCCGGCGGTGGTGGCCGTGGTGACGCGGACACGGTCGTGCTGCTACACGGCGGCGGGCCGGGCGCGTCGGCGTGGAGCAACTTCGGCCGGAACATGCCGGTCGTGGCTAAGCGGTTCCGCGCGGTCATGATGGACCTGCCCGGCTACGGCGAGACCGCGGCCCGGCCGGCGACCGGGCACTTTTTCACCGTCGCCGCGGACGCGCTGGCCGGGCTGCTCGACCACCTGGGCATCAACAAGGTGCACCTCATAGGGAACTCGCTCGGCGGCGGCACCGCGGCCAGGTTCGCGCTCAGCTACCCGGACCGGGCGGGGCGGCTGGTGCTGATGGGGCCGGGCGGGCTGACGCTGAACGTGCTCGCGCCGGACCCCACCGAGGGCGTTCGGCGGCTGATCGAGTTCGCCGCACCGCCGGGGCCGAGTCGCGACAAGATGGCGGCGTTCCTCCGGATCATGGTGCACGACCAGCGACTGATCACCGACGAACTGATCGATGAGCGGTACGCCGCAGCGAGTCGGCCGGAGGCACTGGCAGGCATGGCCGCGATGGGCGCCTCGTTCTTCGGCGAGCACGCTGAAGACGGCATGCTATGGCGGGAGGCGCACCGGCTGCGGCACGAGGTGCTGCTGATCTGGGGTCGCGAAGATCGCGTCAACCCGCTGGACGGCGCGCTGATCGCGGTCAAGCAGCTGCGGCGGGCCCAGCTGCACGTGTTCGGCGGCTGCGGGCACTGGGCCCAACTGGAGAAGTTCGATGACTTCAACGAGCTGTCGCTGCGATTCCTGGCCGGGGGTGGGGCATGACCGGGATCATCAGCTCGCTTGGCTACCTGCGCATCGAGTCGACGGACCCGGCGGCCTGGCGCGAGTTCGGCACCAGGGTACTGGGCATGGCCGAGGGCCGGGGTCCTGACTCGTCGGCCGTCTACCTGCGGATGGACGACTTCCCTGCCCGGCTTGTCGTGTTGCCGGGCGAGCGCGAGCGGCTGCTCGCGGTTGGCTGGGAAGTCGCCGACTCCAGCGCGCTCGCGACGGCCGCAGGAGCTCTGACTGCCGCCGGTATCGCGGTGAAGAGCGCCGACGCGGACGAGCTTGCCGACCGGCGGGTGGGCGGTCTGCTGCACGCCGACGACCCGTCCGGCAACTCGCTGGAGATCTTCTGCGGCGCCGCGCTCGACAGCCGGCCGGCGGTCAGCCCGAGCGGCACGACGTTTGTCACCGGGGAGCAGGGACTCGGTCACGTCGTGCTGCCGGCGACCGACGACGAGGAGACGCTGGCCTTCTACACTGCGCTGCTCGGCTTCCGGCTGCGCGACTCGATGCGGCTGCCCGGTGAGTTCTTCGGCCGGCCGGCCGGCGGACCGCCAGTCTGGATGCGCTTCCTTGGCTGCTGCCCGCGCCACCATTCGCTGGCGCTGGCCCCGATGAACCCTCCAGCCGGCATCGTCCACCTGATGGTCGAGGTCGCGACCCTCGACGACGTCGGCCAGGCGCTTGACCGGTGCCGCAGGCGCAAGGCGCCGGTCAGCTCTACCCTCGGCCGGCATGCCAACGACTCCATGGTGTCGTTCTACGTGCAGACGCCGGGCGGCTTCGACATCGAGTACGGGACCGACGGCCGCACCGTCGATGACAGCACCTGGGTCAGCCGGGAGACCACGACCGTCAGCCTGTGGGGTCACGTGTTCGGCGCGGGCGGCGCACCCTGACAGGCACCGTGCCAGGCAGGGGCGAGGCCGACCGCCTGGCCGGTTACGGCCCCGATCCGCAGCGGTTCCGCCAGGCGCTGGGGCACTTCGCCACAGGCGTTACGGTGATCGCCGGAGTGGACGGCACCGAGCCAGTCGGGTTCGCCTGTCAGGCCTTCGCCGCACTCTCCCTGGACCCGCCGCTGGTCCTCTGCTGCCCCGCCAAGACGTCTGCCAGCTGGCCGCGGCTGGCGCGGGCCGGCCGGTTCTGCGCCAATGTGCTGGCGGCCGAGCAGCGCGAACTGGCCCGGCGGTTCGGCGTCAGCGGGGCGGATAAGTTCGACGGCGTCAGCTGGTCGCCGGATCCGTCCGGGCTGCCCGTGCTGGCCGGCGTGCTCACCTGGGCTTCGTGCGCGATCGAGACCGTCCACGAGGCGGGCGACCACTTCGTCGTCATCGCTCGCGTCGTCGATCTAGGCGACAGCACGGCGGGCAACCCGCTGCTGTTCTACCGCGGCAGGTTCACGCTATCCGCCAGCGGCGACGACGGCGCACCGCCCGAGGCGCTGGACACCCTGCTCTCCTGGCCGCAGTTCGCCGACTGGATGTAGCCGCCGGCCGGTGTCCGGTAGCGTTCGGCGGATGCGAATGCGCGGGCGCGATCTCGGCGCGGGATCGCGCAGGACCACCGGGCTTTCGCCGAAGAGGCCAGCAGTCGCTGCCCGGCCCTATGAGCGGCGACCGCGGTAGCCGAGGATCCTGCCTGCTCGGCGCCATTCCTGACCCGGACGTCGAGGCCGTCCGTGCGTCATGAGTCGGCGGTCCAGTTCCGAAAGGTGGCTCGTTCAGCAGATCGCCAGCCCCAGTAGTTACCCAATGAAAAGGTCGGGGCTTACGTCCTGGGGTTTTCGGGGCCTTCGGCGGTGCCGGAGCCGGCCGGCCAGGGGAGAAACTCGCCTTGTCAGTCAGAGGACTTACCGGCCCTGGAGAGGGCAGGCGCAAGACAGGAGACAAGACAATGCGCCGCAACACATTCGACAAGTTTCTCGGGTTCGCCGGGGTGATCCTCGGCGTGATCCTGCTCGCCATCGGCGGGCTGATGCTGTGGGGATCGACCTACATTCACAACCA
>JASHSZ010000595.1 GCA_030040815.1 Streptosporangiaceae bacterium | reverse complement strand
GCCGAGGGAGGACCGCAAGCCATGAGCGGCAAGCCGATGAAGCTCATCCTGACCCAGGAGGTCACCGGCCTCGGAGCGCCGGGCGACGTGGTTGAGGTGAAGGCCGGCTACGGCCGCAACTACCTCGTGCCGCGCAGCCTGGCGGTGCCGTGGACTCGCGGCTCAGAGCACCAGATTGAGATGATCAAGCGGGCTAGGGCGGCCCGTGAGATCCGCAGCCTCGACGACGCCAGGGCAGCGGCCAGCACCCTGTCAGTCCTCAAGGTCCGGCTGCAGACGCGGGCCGGCCAGGGCGGCCGCCTCTTCGGCTCGGTGTCCACAGCCGACATCGCGGCCGCCGTCAAGCGAGCGGGCGGGCCCGAGCTCGACCGGCGCAAGATTGAGGTCACGAACCCGATCAAGACGATCGGCTCGCACCGCGTGGCGGTCCGGCTACACCCCGAGGTCAGCGCCACGCTGGACATCGAAGTCGCCGCCAGCTGACGGCTGATCGCAGACCGCGTTCCGCCGCATTCTGGGGGAACGGGGTCACGACGGGCGCGCCCTCATTGGCCCGCCGCGGCCGGGCCTTGCAGCCACAAGCACCCGGTGCCCCCGTTCCCCTCTTCTCATCCGTCGCAGTACTTGGCCATTCGCGCCGCCATCTCGGGATCAGCGCGAGTGAGCATCGCCCACGCGGCAGCGAGCCGCCCGGCAAGCTCACCGGCCGCTGCGCCCTCCTCGCTTCGGACGGCGGCCGCACACTCCTCGATCGCCGTCGCGAGGTGCTCCGCGAGGTCCGCCGGCGTAGCACTGGCGTCAGCAGTCGCCCACACGTTCGAACACATGCTCGGACTCTAGTCGCCTCTCGGCCGGCGCGCAGCCGAAATCCGCAGTTCTGCCAGTGACCGTGCCGACCGAGCGCAGAAGTGCGCGATAACGTTCAACGTCAAATCTGAATGTGGATAACTCGTCGCTGCGAACGCTCTTCTAGACACGGCTGAGAACTTTTTATGCACAGCCTGAGCAGAACGTTTGCCCAGGCAGAGGGCTGTGTGCGGGATTATCCAGAGGCGTTTCCACAATTCCGTCCGCAGGCCGCGCACAGCCGCTGCGGCGTGTCTGCACAGCCTGTCCACAAGGCTGTGCACAGCACAATTCGACGGTTCCGGCGACACGCTGGAGACTGTCCGAGCTGTTCGATAGAACAGGCCGTGAAGCCAGTACCGGCCGTCACCGGATTGGCGGCTGCTACGGCGGTGCTATGGCCGGCTGGCATTGGCAGACGGTCACGGGGAGGGGCGCAGTGAGCGTCGCGGAGATCGTGCCTCGCGGTGAGGAGTTCGGGCGGACGCCGCCGCACGACATCGCCGCTGAGCAGTGTGTGCTGGGCGGCATGATGCTGTCGAAGGACGCGATCTCGGACGTGCTCGACGTCATCAAGGCCCGTGACTATTACCGGCCAGCACACCAGGTCGTGCACGAGGTCATCATGGACCTATTCGGCCGCGGCGAGCCGGCTGACGCCGTGACCGTCGCAGCGGAGCTGACCAGGCGCGGCGACATCGGCCGGGTGGGCGGCGCGCCGTATTTGCACACACTGATCGCGTCCGTGCCGACCGCGGCGAACGCCGGCTACTACGCGCGGATCGTGCGCGAGCGCGCGATCCTGCGCCGCCTCGTGGAGGTCGGAACCCGGATCGCGCAGCTAGGTTATGCCGGCGACGGCGAGGCCGACGAGCTCGTCGACCGCGCCGAGGCGGAGATCTATGGCGTTACCGACCGGCGGATCAGCGAGGACTACCTGCCGCTAGCGGAGATCATGCCGGGAGCGCTCGACGAGATCGAGGCCATCGGCAGCCGGGGCGGGTCACTGTCGGGGGTGCCGACCGGGTTCGCCGACCTCGACGCGCTCACCAACGGGCTGCACCCGGGCCAGATGATCGTCATCGCCGCGCGGCCTGCGATGGGCAAAGCGCTCGCGCTCGATACGCCGCTGCCGACGCCGACCGGCTGGACCACCATGAGGCACGTGCGCATCGGCGATGAGCTCCTCGGTTCCGACGGCCGGCCGGTCACCGTGACCGCTGCGACCGAGGTACTGCTGGGCCGTCCTTGCTACGAAGTGGTTTTCGATGATCAGACGCGCATTGTCGCCGACGCCGAGCATCAGTGGGTCACGACGACCAGTGCGGACCGCTGGCTCGCGCGCGCGGCAGCCGCTGTCGGCACCACGGATGTCGATTCCTGGGCTGGCGGGGCAGCTACGTCGGTCCGCACCACTCGCGAGATCGCCGACGCGCTGGGCGCCAATGACGGCCACGGGCTGGACCACGCCGTGCCGCTCGCCGGATCCCTCGATCTGCCTCCCGCCGACCTGCTGGTACCGCCCTACGTGCTGGGTCAGTGCCTGGCCATGCGCGGCGCTCCCGGCGCCACAGGCGGGCCAGCCGATCTGCTCGGCCGCGACGTCATTCCCGGCGAATACCTGCGCGCCGCGCGCGCGCAACGGCGGGCCTTGCTGGCAGGCCTGCTGGATGTCGCTGGCGGCGTCAGCTCCACGGGCGCCGTCGACTTCACGTCCAGCTCTGGCCGGCTCGCGGCTGACGTGCGAGAGCTGGTTATCGGCCTTGGCTATCGATGCGGGCCGTGCCAGCACCGCGTGTCAGGCAGTTCTACGGCGGCCTCGGCCGCCTACACGCTGTCCTTCACCACGACCGACGACGTGTTCCGGCTTACTCGCAAGCGCGTCGTGCACCGGCGGCTCAGGCCGGTCACGTGTGCACCGGACACGCACCAGCGCACGATCGTCGCGGTCATCAAGGTGGCGAGCGTGCCGGTCCGATGCGTGCAGGTCGACGCGCCCGACAGCCTGTATCTGGCCAGCCGCTCGATGATCCCGACGCACAACTCGGCCCTGGCTCTCGACGTCGCCAGGGCTGCATCGATAAGGGCGGGGCTGACTACGGTGCTGTTCAGCCTCGAGATGAGCCGGAACGAGATCACGATGCGGCTGCTGTCTGCGGAGGCCAGGGTGCCGCTGCACGCGATGCGGACGGGACAGCTGGGGGAGGACGACTGGACCAGGCTCGCGCGGCGGATGAGCGAGGTCGTCGATGCGCCGCTCTTCATCGACGACTCGCCGAACATGTCGATGACGGAGATCCGGTCCAAGTGCCGTCGGCTCAGGCAGCGCAATGAGCTCAAGCTGGTGATCATCGACTACCTGCAGTTGATGAGCTCGCCCCGGCGAGTGGAGAACCGGCAGCAGGAAGTCTCGGAGCTGTCCCGGTCCCTGAAGCTGCTGGCCAAGGAGCTCAACGTGCCGGTGGTCGCGCTCGCCCAGCTCAACCGGGGCCCGGAACTCAGAACTGACAAGCGCCCGCTATTGGCCGATCTTCGCGAGTCGGGCAGTATCGAGCAGGACTCGGACCTGGTCATCCTGCTGCACCGCGAGGATCACTACGAGCCAGAGTCGCCTCGCGCGGGCGAGGCCGACCTGATCGTGGCCAAGCATCGCAATGGCCCGACCGCGACGGTGACGGTGGCGTTCCAGGGCCACTACAGCCGTTTCACCGACATGGCGAGGATCTGATCTCGCTTGTAGGGAACCGTTTTAGATGAGCATTCGGCTCCCTACTTGAGCACCAACATGAGCAGCGAGCGGGAGCTGCCCGCCTACTCGGTGAGCGTCTGGAATCCGCTGGCGATCTCGTCACCGCACGAGACCTAATACCTTGCCGACCCGTACCCGCGCCCGCCTCGAGGGCAGCACTGGCCGAACCCATCCCTGGCCGCGACGATGCACCAATCAGCGGATCCGGCAGCTGGATGGACGTCATTTGAGGTGATTTATCGTAGCCAAGGAGTTAGGCGCGCGTTATCGATCCTCAACAGCTACCGGCCTACTTTCAAGGTGGCTCGGGATCCGCTGGAGGGTGTGGGCGTCTCGATTATCAACGTGGCCCGCTTCCCGCTGCTTCGGCCGGACCATGACTGATCTGCGCGTCAGGCTCGCCAGAGCCTGCGGGACGCTGCAGGAGGCAGACGTGTCTTTAGCCCCGTCACTACAACCTGCCGACATCACCGGGTTACCCGAGGGCGGCGAGGTCAGCGTCATCCAAAGCGGCTGGCGGCTGGCGGTGCGCGAATTCTCCAGTAACCCGCTCGCCGTAGCCGGGCTGGGGTTGCTGGCGTTCTTCGTTCTGTTTAGCTTTGTGGGGCCGTTGCTCTACCACGGCAACATCCTGAACTCCGACCTGAGCCTCACGAACACGCCGCCCGTAGCAGGTCACCCGCTCGGCACCGACAGCGAGGGGCTGGACGTGCTCGGCGAGCTGATGCACGGCGGCCAGGCCTCGCTGGAGGTCGGGTCCTTCGCGGCGACCATCGCGATTACCATCGGCGCGCTCTGGGGCGCGGTCGCCGGCCTGGTCGGAGGTCTCATTGACTCAGCCATGATGCGCGTCGTCGACATCTTCCTATCGATCCCTGGCTTGTTCATCGTGCTGATCGTCGCGGTCCGCTACGGCGCCACCGTCCTGTCGCTCAGCCTGGTCATCGGCTGCTTCAGCTGGCAGGGCGCTAGCAGGCTGGTGCGCGGCGAGGTGCTAACGCTGCGCACGCGCGACTTCGTCGCGGCTGCGCGGGCGGCCGGCGCCCGCCGGTGGCGGCTGATCGGCCGGCACCTGCTGCCGAACGCGTTCGGCGTGATCATCGTCAACGTCACCTTCCAGGTTTCCGATGCCATCATCGCCGTGGCAACCCTCGGGTTCCTGGGCTTCGGGCTGCACTACCCGACGGTGGACTGGGGCGACATGCTCTCCAGCGGCATCACCTACATGCAGGACGGCTACTGGTGGCTGGTCTTCCCCGCCGGTATCTGCATCGTCCTGGTCGTCATGGCCTGCAACATGGTCGGCGACGCGCTGCGGGACTCTCTCGACGTCCGTCTCCGCCGCCGCTGACCCGATAGAGATCACGCCCGAGACAGGCGCGTACAGCCCCGTGGGCGCGGGCTCTCCGTTGCGTGCAACTCCTGCGCTCTCAGCCTGAGAGTCCTAACGACAAGGCCAGGCGCGTGCCGCGCGCATGTGCGCCGTAACCAGGACTAACGGCTAGCGTTGCACGTGTCGGCTGCTCAACTACCGCACCTCTCGGGTGCCTACCTCGTCGGCTCCGAGCGCGGTCACGTCAGCTATGAGTCGCGGTTAGAGCGAGCCAGGTTGCTGTTCGCCGATTTCGATTCCTCGGTGAACCGCATCTTCGCTCAGCCGTTTCTGCTGAAGGCTGGGCTGAAAGTCAGTGTGCGCCGGCACATGCCGGACTTCTTACTCCTATCCGAGGCGGGGCCGACGGTGGTGCACGTCCGCTGGGAATCCGGCCACCGGATGACGCTTGCCGAAGCACGCCCAGTCGGCGACGTCGTTCTACTCCGCTAGCTGCTCACCGCGCGGGCTCTGGGCGAGCAGGAGGTGTCTGGTGCCAGTTGACCACCGGCTAATCCGATTGGCTGGCGGGCTACGTGAGCGCGCCTGCACCGACCCGCTCACTCGACGTTTCGCTGACGAGCAGCCGCCGATCGGACCGCGTTCCCACGCACCGGCCCTTCGCGCTCATCTAGTGGAGTCATAGTTGCTCCTGGCCGGCGTAATAGTCGGCGACGGCGTGGAAGGATTGCTTGGGCTCCCAGTTCATGTCTGGGTAGGTGGTTCCTTTGCCGTGTCGGTAGGTCTTGACGAGGGCGAAGGCGTTCATGTCGAGGTCGTAGCGGGGTTTTTCGCTGAACGTGCCCTCCGCGGTAACAAACTCGTGAACGAAGGCG
>JASHSZ010000594.1 GCA_030040815.1 Streptosporangiaceae bacterium | reverse complement strand
GCGAACGCCGCGACCGGCTGCTCGCCCGTTCCGGTGGCGTCCAGCCGGGCGCCGTGCGCCACCGCCTCCGCCTGCGCCTGCGTCAGATCCCGTCGCGGGAACGCCGCCGCGGCGGCCACCGCCAGCGGAGTCAGCCCGAGCTCGGCGGCCAGCTGGTCCAGCGTCCGGGCCTGGCTGGCCAGGTACGGGCCGACCCTGGTGCGGCGCAGCGCGGCCAGGTGACCGCCGACGCCGAGCGCTGCACCGAGGTCCCGCGCCAGCGCCCGGATATACGTGCCACTGGAGCATGTCACCCGCACGTCGACGTCCACCACGGCGGCGGCCGGGCGGACGGCCTCGACCGCGAACTCGCGCACCGTCACGGTCCTCGCCGCGAGCTGCGGGGCCTCGCCAGCCCGCGCGAGCCGGTAGGACCGCTGACCGCCGACCTTGATCGCACTGACGCCCGGCGGCACCTGGGTGATCTGGCCGGTTAGCGCGCTGACGGCGCGTTGCAGCGCGACATCGTCAATCGCGGCGACGGGAACGGAGTCGATCACCGTACCGTCCGCGTCGTCGCTATCGGTCGCCTGGCCCAGCCGGATCGTCGCCGCGTACTCCTTCTCCGCCAGCGCCAGGTAACCGAGCAGCCGGGTTGCCTTCTCCACGCCCACGACCAGCACGCCGGTGGCCATCGGGTCGAGCGTCCCGGCGTGGCCGACTCGCCTGGTGCCCGCGAGCTTGCGGACCTTCGCCACTACGTCGTGCGAGGTCCACCCGGCCGGCTTGTCGACAATCAGCAGCCCGCTGCTCGCGGTCACTGGTACTCCAGCGCGCGCTTCAGGGCGTGGATAGCCTCGCCCGCGCTGCCGGTATGGGCGAAACCGGCCGCTCGGGCGTGGCCACCCCCGCCCAGCTCGGTGCACGCTTTGCCGACGTCGACGACGTCCTTGGAGCGCACCGATACTTGCCAGGCGCCGTGGTCGTCCTCCTTGAGCACCGCAGCGACCTCGGCCTCGTCGGTGCGCCTTATTTCGTCAATCACCGCTTCCACTGCGTCCAGCGGTAGCTTCGCTGGCTCGCGGTCGGCCCTCGTGACGGTGGTCCAGACGAGGCCGCGGCCGCCGACGGCCGTGCGGTCGAGGGTGGCGCGGCCGAGGGCAGCGGCGAGCACGCCCAGATACCCGAACGGAGCCCGGTCGTACAGGTCGCGGGAGACCGCGGCCGGGTCCACGCCGGCTCGCAGCAGCCGGGCCGCGAGTTCGTGCACCCCCGGCGTGGTGGCGGAGAAGCGGAACGAGCCGGTGTCGGTCACCAGGCCCGCGTACAGGCCGACGGCGATGTCGCAGGTGAGCGGAACGCCGAGGCGGTCGATCAGCTCGGCGGCCAGCACCGCGGTCGCGGCGGCGGCGGGATCGACCAGGCTGACCGAGCCGAAGCCGGTGTTGGATGCGTGGTGGTCCACCACGACCAGCTCGGCCGCGGCCACTGCGGGCCCGGCCAGCTCGCCGAGTCGGTCGACGCTCGACGCGTCGAACGTCATCATGACCTCTGGCCTGGCCGGGAAGCTGCCTGGCCGGCTCAGCAGCTGAAGGCCCGGCAGGAACGTCAGGATCGCGGGCACCTCGAATGGGTCGCCGAAGGACGCGACGACGCGCTGACCGCGGTCCTGCAGCGCGCGGGCCACCGCGACCATCGAGCCGAGCGCGTCCGCGTCCGGCCGGATGTGGCACGCCAGGCAGACGCGCTGCGCGCCGTCGAGGATCGCGACGGCGCGCGCCCAGTCAGGACTCGTCGTCATGGCCCGCGTCGTCAGCCTCCGCGGCGTCGTCCGCGGCGGGCTTGCGATAGGGATCCGGGTCTCCGGCCGGCACAGCGCCGGCCCGAGCGGCGGCGACCTGCTCGTCCGCGGCCCTGGCCTTCGCGACCAGATCCTCGATGCTGCGGGCCGTGTCCGGCACGGTGTCGCGGGTGAAGCTGATTGACGGCGTGTGCTTGAGCCCGGTCTGCCGACCTACCTCGGACCGGATCAGGCCGGTCGCGCTGGCAAGCGCCTCGACGGTGCCGGCCACCTCGTCGTCGGAGCCGTACACGGTGTAGTAGACAGTCGCCTCGCGCAGGTCGCCGGTCAGCCTGGCCTCGGTGACCGTCACGAAGCCGAGCCGCGGATCCTTGATCCGCCGTTCCAGCATTTCGGCGACGATCTCAGCAATCCGGTCGCCCAGCTTGCGCGCTCGAGGGCTCGGCTGGCTCATCGCTCGCTCACTCACCTTCCGGCGTCAGCAGCCGCTGCTGCGCGGCCAGCAGCTCGATCTCCGGGCGCCCCGCGACGAAGCGCTCACACGCATCAAGCACCTCCCTGGCGTTCGCCGCGGTCGAGCTGACCACGGCGACGCCGATCTCCGCCCGGCGGTGCAGGTCGAGGTACCCCGTTTCACCGACGGCGACGCCGGGGAACCTGCGGTGCACCTCGGCGAGGAGGGGCCTGACCACCGACCGTTTCTGCTTCAGCGACCGCACGTCGCCGAGCAGCACGTCCAGGGTCAGGGCCCCCACATACACGTCAGCTAGCCCAGGAGTGTCCCTAGGTCCGCGGCTTCTCCCGCATCTCGAACGTCTCGATCACGTCGCCGATGTGGATGTCGTTGTAGCCGAGGCCGATGCCGCACTCAAAGCCTTCACGGACCTCGGTCGCGTCGTCCTTGAACCGGCGCAACGACTCGACGGTGAGGTTCTCCGAGACGACGACGCCGTCGCGGACGAGCCGGGCCTTGCTGTTGCGGGTGATCGTGCCGGACCGGACGACGCAGCCCGCGACGTTGCCCACCCGCGGCACCCGGAAGATCTCCCGGACCTCCGCCGTGCCGAGCTGAGCTTCCTCGAAGATCGGCCTCAGCATGCCCCTGAGCGCGGCCTCGACCTCCTCGATCGCCTGGTAGATGACCGAGTAGTAGCGGATGTCGACGCCCTGGCGCTGGGCCAGCTCGCCCGCCCGCCCGGCCGGCCGGACGTTGAAGCCGATGATCACGGCGTCCGACGCGATAGCCAGGTTGACGTCATCCTGAGTAATCGCGCCGACGCCGCGGCCGATGACCCGCAGCTGCACTTCCTCGCCCACGTCAAGCTGCAGCAGCGCGTCTTCCAGCGCTTCCACCGAGCCGGACACGTCGCCCTTGATGATGAGCAGCAGTTCCTGCCGCTCGCCGGACTTGAGCGCGGACTCGAGGTCCTCGAGCGTGACGCGCGGCCGCCGCTGCGCGAACAGAGCGTTGCGGTCCCGGGCTTCTCGCCGCTCGGCGATCTGCCGGGCGATCCGGTCGTCGTCGACGACCAGGAAGCTGTCACCCGCGTCGGGCACGCCGGTCAGCCCGAGTACCTCGACCGGCCGGGACGGCAGCGCCTCGCGTACCTGGTCGCCGTTCTCGTCCAGCATGGCCCGGACCCGGCCGAATGCCTCGCCGCACACGATGGAGTCGCCCACCCGCAGCGTGCCGCGCTGGACCAGCACGTCGACCACCGGGCCGCGGCCCTTGTCGAGGTGCGCCTCGATGGCGACACCCTGGGCCTGCTGGTTCGGGTTGGCCCGCAGGTCCAGCTCGGCGTCTGCGGTCAGGATGACGGCTTCGAGCAGGTCGTCGATGCCCTGCCCGGTGCGGGCCGACACGTCCACGAACAGCGACTGACCGCCAAACTCCTCGGCCACCAGGCCGTACTCGGTCAGCTGGGCGCGGACCCGCTGCGGGTCGGCGCCCTCCTTGTCGATCTTGTTCACCGCGACCACGATCGGCACGCCGGCCGCCTGGGCGTGGTTCAGTGCCTCGGTGGTCTGCGGCTTGACGCCGTCATCGGCGGCCACGACCAGGATGACCAGGTCGGTGGTCTCGGCACCGCGGGCACGCATGGCGGTGAACGCCTCGTGACCGGGGGTGTCGATGAAGGTGATCCTGCGGTCCTGGCCGTCGACCACCGTGTTGACCTGGTAAGCGCCGATGTGCTGGGTGATGCCGCCGGCCTCGTGCGCGACCACGTTGGTGTGCCGGATCGCGTCGAGCAGCTTGGTCTTGCCGTGGTCGACGTGGCCCATGACCGTTACCACCGGCGGCCGCGACACCAGGTCGGCCTCGTCGCCCTCGTCCTGGCCGAACTCGATGTCAAACGACTCGAGCAGCTCCCGGTCCTCTTCCTCTGGCGATACCACCTGGACGTTGTAGCTCAGCTCGGCGCCGAGCAGCTGCAGGGTCTCGTCATTCACCGACTGCGTGGCGGTGACCATCTCGCCGAGGGTGAAGAGCACCTGCACGAGCGACGCCGGGTTGACGCCGATCTTGTCGGCGAAGTCGGTCAGCGACGCGCCCCTGGACAGCCGGATGACCTGCCCGTTGCCGCGCGGGATCGACACGCCGCCGATGGTCGGCGCCTGCATGTTGTCGAATTCCTGGCGACGCTGCCTTCTCGACTGCCGACCGCGGGTAGGCCGGCCGCCGGGCCTGCCGAACGCGCCGGGCGCACCAGCTCGGCCACGCCCGCCGGCCCCCGGACGAGCCGGTGCCATCCCCGGCCG
>JASHSZ010000593.1 GCA_030040815.1 Streptosporangiaceae bacterium | reverse complement strand
GCGAGGAACGCGCCGGAAAGCACCCGGCTGCGGCCGATGTACCGCACTCCCGCGGTCACAGCACGGGATCCGGGGCGCCCGGCTGCGGCTCGCCGGGGTAGGGCGCGCAGCCGGGCCACTCCGTAGAGCGAACCGGCGAAGCTAGCCGCGTCCACGAGATAGCACGCGCGCAGGCCGAGGCCCGGTACCGCCGTGATCAGCCCGGCCAGCGCCGGGCCGACGGTCAGCATGATCTGGAAGCTCAGCCGATTGAGCGCCAGGCCCGCCGCCACCTGGTCGGGAGGGAGCAGGCTCGGGACGAACGTTCGCCGCACTGGGGAGCTGATCGCGCTGACCGAGGCCGACACCGCCACCAGCACGTAGAGCAGCCAGACCGAGTGCAGGCCAGCGAATGCCTGCGCGGCAAGCCCGGCCGAGACCGCCGCGCTGCAGCTGCTGGCCGCCAGCACGAGCTTGCGCCGGTCGACGGCGTCCGCGAGAGCGCCGCCGAGCAGCCCGATGGTGATCGTAGGGATCAGTTGGGCCACCCCGATAGCGCCGACCGCAAGCGGCGAGCGGGTGATGTCGTAGACCTGGAGCGGCACGGCGAACGTCGTCAGCGCCCCGCCGACGGCCGACAGCGTCGTCCCGGCCCAGAGTCGCCGGAAGTCCGGCGACTGCCGGAGCGGACCGATGTCCGCGAGCAGCCGCCAGGCACGTGACATGCCTCTGCCCTCCTTCATCCGCCGCCCGCCAGCCAAGTGTAACGGCATTTATATAAGCACCGTTATAACGATTCGCGTAAGCTCCGTTAGAATCAGCCCGTGACCATGGGGAGGCTTGCCGACCCGACCGAGCAGAGCCTGTGGCGGCCGATGCGGCTGCTGTTTGCGGCGATGGACGCCGACATCGCTGCTATTTACACCGCCGCGCACATCACCGGGCTCAAGCCGAGCATGGTGCGGGAGTTGCTCCGGCTGGACGCCCGCGGCCCGATGACCATTACCGAGCTGGCCGAGTCGGTGCAGCGCACCCACTCGGCCACCAGCCAGAAGGTGGCCGCGATGCGGGCCGCGGGCCTGGTACGCACGACAGCGGGCGCCGACGCCCGCACCAGGAAGATCACGCTGACCGCCAAGGCGCGGCGGATCATCGGCAAGCTGGCCGCGGAGTGGCGGGCCACCGAGGCCACGCTAGCGGAGCTGGAGAAGGAGATCCCGTACCCGCTCAGCCAAGCCGCCGCCGACCTCGAGGCGGCGCTGCGGCGCAAGAGCTTCCACGACCGGATCGCCGATAAGCTCGCCGGCGACCCGGACTGGGCGTAACGGTTTGCTGGCCGGGCAGCGGCTATCCCGATTGATTGCTGCGAGCGCTGATTCCTACCCGATTCCATACTTCGAGCAATCGGGGGCGAGGCTGCCCTGGCAGATCTGCGATGCGGGCACGAAGTTGTCGCGGACGACCGTCGACTCCATGTTGGCCGTGGTCACCCATATCGGTGTCGCCAGGATTGAGGGCACCTGCGTGCCCGTTCGGATGTCCTTCACCGAGCCGTTGACCAGGCCCGCAGGCGGGGTCATGCCGGCCCGCAGGTACATGGCGAGCGCGATCGTTGCCTGTGCCTCCAGGTAGATCGGCTCGTAGACGGTGCCGCACTGATAACCGGCGACGACGTCCTGCAGGCCGATGAGGCTGGCGTCCTGTCCGGTCACCGGGAAGGTCATCGGCTGGACATTCCGTCTCCGCAGGTCGCGGATGATCATCGCAGCGTTCGCGTCATCCGGAACCAGTACCGCGTTGGCGGTCGGGTTGGCTACAACACCTTTGGCGAGCCGGTGCTGGCCAAGGACCCGGATGGCAATGAGGTTGTTACCGGCTACGACAATGACGGCCGGGCGGTGTCGGTGACCGAGCCGGCCTACACCCCGCCGGATGGTTCGGGCGAGACCACCGGCGCGCAGTCCACGACCGCGTACAACTCGCTCGGCGAGGTGACGTCGCAGACCGACCCGCTCGGCAACGTTACCTCTTATACGTATGACCAGCTCGGTGACGTGACCAGCGAGACGACGCCGGCCGGGACCACGTCGTATGCCTACGACGGGGACGGCGACCAGCTGTCGGCGACCAGCCCGACGGGCGCGGTGACCGATGCCACGTATGACTTCCTTGGCCGGCAGGTCACCTCCACCCGGGTGGAGCGCTACCCGTCGCAGGCCTCCTACACCACCACCAGCGCCTACGGCTCGACTGGCACCAGCCCGTGGCTGACGTCGGTGACCACGCCGGACGGGGTGACCACCTCCTACACGCATGACGCGGCCGGGGAGCAGACCAGCGTCACCGACGGAGCCGGGAACACCACGTCGTATGCCTATTACGCGGCCGGGCGGCTGACGACGACTACCAACCCGGATGGCACGTCCACGACGACCTGCTCGCCGTTGTGCTCCACCACCAGGTCGCCGCCTTTGTAATTCCAAGGGCAGCGTCCCTACCAAGGTCGCGACCATGTTGTCGGACTTTAGTCAGCCGAGACCCAGCGCTCGTACTGGCGCGACTCAACGTCAGCCGACGAGTACTGGGAAGGCAGCTGCGATGGTTCGGTCAGGTCAGGTGGGTCTCGTGCCGCGCTGCCGGCAGCCTGATGAGCTGGACGCCTGCGCAGGTCAGTCGGTGACGATCCGGACCCGGCTCGGACTCAGCGGCGTAACAATCTCCAGCCTGTATCCGGCATACGTCGCACATCGCCGTCCGAGCGCTTAGCCAGGTCCGCGGAAATGGTTCATAATCCATAAAACGCACCACTTGGCCGCGCCGCCATGGATGGCGGGACCTGGGCATCCTGACAGCCACGCCAGTCGTCCGCGGCGGCCGGACCGGAGGTGCCCAGGTTAATCATCCCAGCGGGCGGGGCGCGCGCTTCGCGGGGCGGCCGCTACGGATGTCGTCACGAGGGAGTGGGTCGCCGCCGGATGCCACGGATGCCCGCAGCGGTCCGCTACCTGACCTTGCACCGGCTGGCCTTCAGCATCACGGCCCTGACCGTCCTGGTGACCGCCATCTCGGCCTCCGCCGCCGCCGCCTTCGCCGCATCCGTGGTAACCATCGCCAACCGCGAGACGCTGGCGGACAATCAGACCAGCAGGATCCTGGTGACCGCCAACACCAGCGACTTCACCAGTGCCAACGCCCAGGTGACCACGGCGATCGCCCGGGCTTCGGCTGACCTGCCGATGAGCTTCACCTCCGCGCAGATCTCGAATGCACTGAACCTTCCTGCCGGGATCGGCGGGCGCAAGGCGCAGACCGAACTCGTGGATCTCCAGCAGGTCCGGCAGCATGCGGTGCTGGTCAGCGGTGCGTGGCCAGCCGCGTCGGCGGGCGCCGGGCCGGCCGGGGTCGTCCAGGCCTGCCTGCCGGCTACCGCCGCAGCGCTCCTGCACCTGCGGCCGGGCAGCCAGCTGGCCGTTCATGACAGCACGACGAATGCTGCGGCGATTGTTGGCGTCGCCTGCATCTTCCGTGAACGGGCCCCGAGCCTGGCGTACTGGCAGCTCAATCAGATAGGTCTCGGTGGCGTCAGCCGGCAAGGCGGATTCAGCCTCTATGGTCCCATGGTGACCACCGAGCCGGCATCGAGCTGGCCCGTGCCTATGGCATCCGCGGCCTGGCTGGCGCAGCCCGACTTCGGCCACATGACAGCTCCGAACCTGGCCTCTCTCGGCAGCTCGATCTCGAACGCTCTGAACGGGCTGACGAACTCGCAGACACTCGCGGCCGTGGTCACGACGAACCTGCCGACACTGCTGGAGAACCAGGCTGTCGCGCTCGAGGTCGCCCGATCGCTGCTGCTCATCGGCGAGTTGATCTTGCTGGTCATGGCGGGCGCGACGCTAGCTGTGGCGGTGAATCTGCTCGCGGCGCAGCGCGCCGGTCAGCCAGAGCTGCTCCAGGCCCGCGGCGCCAATCGACGACAGCTCGCCGCGTGCGGCGCAACCGACGCTGCACTGCTGTCGATCCCGGCCGCGGTTGCCGGACCGCCGATCGGCGCGTTGGTCGCCCCCATCGTCGCCAGGCTCGGCGTCGCGGGCTCGGCCGACCTCCGGCTGCCGACCAGCCTCCCGCTCGTCGCCTGGCTGGCTGGCATCGCCGTCGCGGCCGGCTGTGCGGTCGTGATCGCGTTGCCGTGGATGCGTCAGCCCCCGTCGCCGATTGCCTACCGGACGATGACGGCGAGGCGCAGGGCAGTCGCGTCCGCACTGACAAGTGGGGCGGACATCGCCCTGATCTTGCTCGCGGCCGGCGCGGCCTGGCAGCTCGCGCGCTATGCGTCTTCAGTGAGTTCGGGCCTGACCGGGACGATCGGCATCGACCCGATTTTGGTCGCCGCGCCCGTGCTGGCCCTATCGGCCGGGACCCTGGTCATGCTCCGCCTGCTGCCGCTGGTGGTCCGGCTGGGGGAACGAGCGGCGTCGCGCGGGCGTGGCATCACCGTCCCGGCCGCCGCCTGGATGATCAGCCGGAGAGCGCTCAGGCAGGCCGGCCCGGCCCTCCTCACCGTACTCGCAGTCGCGACCACGGTCATTGCGCTCGGCGAGACGACGAGCTGGCTGCGGTCGGTGCACGATCAGGCCGACTTCGCCGTCGGCGCGGATGAGAGGGTCACCCTCGCCGCTGCGGGCGCGCTGCCGCCCGGCCAGGTCGGCAAAATCACCTCCGCTCGGGGCGTCTCGGCGGTGACGCCCGCGATCCAGATCCCGTTCGTGCTCCAGGCCACTAATACGCCGACCAGCCTGCTTGCCCTGGACAGCCCGCTGGCCGAGCACATCGTGCCGATACGCAGCGATCTGGCCATCAAGCCCGCCAGGGACCCGCTGGCGCCGATTAGCAGCAACGCTCC
>JASHSZ010000592.1 GCA_030040815.1 Streptosporangiaceae bacterium | reverse complement strand
GGACTCGTGCTCGGCGTCATCGGCCTGTTCCCCGTGTACACCGGCGGTGCCAGCCTGGCCTCGCAGCCGGTCAACCTCGCGCCGCATGTGATCTACCTGGCCGCCTGGGCCATCAGTGCCGCGCTGATCTTGCTCGGCGGTGTCCGGCTCCAGGTGGGTGCGCTGCTCGGGCTCGGCACGAGCGCCGTCACGCTGGGCCTGTTTGTCGCCGATGCCGGAACGCCCGCCGCAGACGGCGCGCACGGAGCCGGCCTGGTGCTGAGCATCCTCGGCTGGCTCGCCTGCAGCGCCGGCCTGGCGCTCGCGGCCATCAGCGGGCTCGCAGTCCGGCGCGGCCTCGCCGCAGCGCGCGGCCTGGGAGGTCGGCTTGGCTCCCAGCCCAGCCACGACATCGTGCCGCTCGTGACGCTGATACTCGCGTCGCTCGGTGCTGCCATAGCGTTCGCGCCGTCCTGGGACAGCTTCACGCTGCGGACGGTCTCTGGTGCTTCGCAGACGGTGACTGCGGGGAACGCGTTCGCCAATCCCGGTGCGGTCATCGCCGGCGATGTCCTGACGATGATCGCGCTGGTTGCCGTCGTCGTGGTGGCTGCGTTGTGGCGACCGCTGCGCCTGGGCGCGGCGCTGGCGCTGGGCGCGGCGATCCCCATGGTGGCTCAGGCGATCTCCGCCATCGTGCAGATCAGCCAGCCGACATCGCCGCTGCAGTTGGGCATCTCGTCGGCGGAGGCGTCACGGCTGGGCCTGACCATCAGCAACGGGCTCACGCCGATGTTCTGGGTGTTCTGCGCGTTCCTCGGCACGCTGATCCTGCTGTGCGCCTGGATGCTGCTCGCGCCCGGTCAGGGGGCAGACAGCCCGGCCGTGCCGGGCGGGCACCTGCCGGGCGGGCACTTGCCAGGGACGAGCTTTCCAGGCGGATACCAGCCTGGCAGGCCAGTGCCGGACGAGCCGACGGTCGGCTCAGGCGGAGACGGGGCGGCTGGCTCGGCGGTCGGGGCGTCTGGTGCCGCCGCCGCGGGAGGTGGCGTCGCCGACGGCGGCTCCGGTTCCGGTTCGTCCTAGCCGACCTGTACGGTCACAGGCGTGAGCCTTGACATCTCGATCGCAACGGCGGACGAGCTCACCCAGGCGATCCGGGACCGCCAGATCTCCAGCCGCGAGCTACTCGACGGGCTGCTAGCGAGAGCGGAGCGCGTCAACCCGGCGCTTAACGCCATTGTCGCCTGGGATGTCGACCGGGCCAGGGCCGCTGCGCACGCCGCCGATGACGCCACCGCCCGCGGCGAGGTCAGTGGCCCGCTGCACGGCCTGCCGATGACCGTCAAGGACGTCTTCGAGACCGCCGGAATGGTCACCACGTCCGGTGCAATGGCGCTCGCCACGCACGTCCCGGCCGCCGATGCGCTCGGGGTGGCGCGGCTTCGGCAAGCCGGAGCGATCATCTTCGGCAAGTCCAACACGGCCGAGTACGCGGGTGACTGGCAGACCTACAACGACGTCTACGGCCGGACCAACAATCCCTGGGACGTCGGCCGCACCGCCGGGGGATCGTCCGGGGGCGCGGCCGCGGCAGTGGCTGCCGGGCTGACGCCGCTGGAGTTCGGCAGCGACATCGGCGGGTCGATCCGCAATCCCTCGCACTACAACGGGGTGTACGGGCTGAAGCCGTCCTGGGGGATCGTGCCGGTGCGCGGCCACATCCCCGGCCCGCCGGGCAGTCTCACAACCGTCGACGTCGGCGTGGCTGGTCCGATCGCCCGCAGTGTGGCCGACCTGCGGATCGCGCTCGGGGTGCTGGCCGGCCCCGTGCCGGAGGACGCCGCGGGCTGGCGGCTCGACCTCGACGCCGCCCCCGACCCTGGCCGGATCGGCAACCTGCGGATCGCGACGCTGCTCGGCGAGGGTGCCGACGTGGTGCCCATCGCGCGCGACGTCCGCGCCTGCCTCGAAGGCTTTGCGGCGCGACTTGCTGCCGCCGGTGCCACGGTCGAGGCCGCTACTTTGCCAGTGCCGCTCGCAGACGGCCTGGCGACCTGGCGGGACATCACACTGCCCATCGTCGGTGCCGGGCTGCCTGACCCGCTGTTCGCCACCTTCGTCGAGCTCGAAAGCGTGCCGGGCGACGACCCGGCGCTCGCGATGGGCCGCGCGATGGCCAGTCGGTTCCGCGACGTGCTGACCGCCACCGACCAGCGCCAGCGGCAGCGCGTCGCGTGGGCAGAGTTCTTCCGTCGGTACGACGTGGCGCTGGCGCCGGTGATGCCGACAGTGGCGTTCCCGCACGACACAGAGCGACCCGTCGTTGAGCGGATGGTAGACGTCGACGGCGTGGCCGTTTCGTACTTCGCGGCGCCAGCGTGGTGCTGCGCGATCGGCGTGATGCTGCTGCCGGTCGTGACGCTGCCAACCGGGCTGACCGAGGCCGGCCTGCCGGTCGGCGTCCAGGTCATCGGGCCATTCCTGTCCGACCTGCGGCTGCTGCGCATCGCCGAGCTACTCGACACAGCGGCCGGCCCCGGCTTCAGTGCACCGCCGGTTGCCGCTGTCGGGCGATGACGGCGGTGACGAGCGGTATGCGGTCGGCGGGTGGGCGTGACCGGCGGCGGCGCAGGGGAGCAGCGGGTCGAGCT
>JASHSZ010000591.1 GCA_030040815.1 Streptosporangiaceae bacterium | reverse complement strand
CGTCGCGCCGCCGAGGCAGGCACGGAGTCAGGCGCCGCACAGCCAGCCGTTCCGGGGCGACCCGCGGCTCCCGCCCGCTGGCGCGGCGCGCCAGCGGAGGGAGCCTGGCCGGCCCCGCCCGCAACCGACCCCTCGCGGCGCTTCTTCGACGGCCAGGGACAAGCCGGCTCCGCGGACGGCTGACTCCGGCCAGCCGGCCTGGTGGCAGGGCTGGCAGATGAGCGGCCCGTTCGCGCGCCGGGCTGACCAGTCAGAGCGACTGCTGCCGTTCTGGCTGCGGCCGGTGCGCCGGAAGTAGCGCGGGATGGACCTTAGCCCGGCCGCCCGGCGTGCTGTCTTTGCCGTCATCGTCTGCGGGTTCGCAGCAATCGGTGCGTACCTGCTCGACCCGGCCGCACATCACAACAGCGCCGCCGGCCGGCCGTCGGCGGCGGCCCACCCGGCGCGGCGGTCAACGTCCACCAGCCGCGTCCGCGTTGCCGGGTCCTCGCCTGGCCAGCCCGACATCTACCAGTGGCTGCCGTTTAACCAGTCAGGTCTCGCCGCCGCGGCCGCCACCGTGGTGAGATTCGGTAACGCGTACGGCACGTACTCCTACACCGAAAGCGCCGCGGCGTACGCAGCGTCCCTGCAGCCGATCACGTCCGCTCAGCTCGTCGGTCAGATCGAGGCGGCGTATGCGGCTCCAGGCGTCGCCGCCACCCGGCAGAGCGAGAAGCAGGTCGCGACGGGCACGACGACGATCGGCTCGCTGCGCGCGTTCGGGCCGGGCAGCCTGACGTTCGTGGTGCAGGTGGCGCAGCAGCTGACCGAGTCCTCCGGCGGCAGTGACCTGACCACCGACTACGCCGTCACGGTATCGGGCGCAGGGACGAGCTGGCAGGTCACCGACGTCGAACTGGCCGCCGCGGGGAACACGTGATCTCCACGCCGGGTGGCCGCTGGCGCGTCGTCACGGCGGTCGCCGGAGCGGCGATGATGCTGGTGGCGCTGCTGGCCGTGCCGGTTGTGATGTTCGCCAGCGGCGAGCTGCTGGCGATCAGCGGGACGTCTTGCACATTGGCGACCGGCACCACCTCGCAGCCGGCCGCCAGCCAGTTTGCACGCGACTCGATCCCGGCCGACTACCTCACGCTGTTCCAGTCCATCGGAGCGCAATACGACGTGCCCTGGGTGATCCTCGCGGGCATCGGCAAGGTCGAGAGCGATGACGGACAGAGCAACCTGCCCGGCGTGTACAGCGGCGCTAATGCGTTCGGCGCCGCCGGGCCGATGCAGATCGGCATTGGTGGCGCCGCCGGGAACGTATGGGGCGGCGCCCCAGTGCACCCGGCTAGCCAGCAGGTCAACGGCGTCGCGACGGATGCGAATGGTGATGGGGTAGCCAGCGTCTACGAGCCGGCCGACGCGATTGCCGGCGCCGCGAAGTACCTGCTCGCAAACGGCGTGCTGGACAACGTCGCGCAGGCGATCTTTGCTTACAACCACCTCGAGTCGTACGTCCAGGCCGTGCTGTACTGGGCCGACCTATACGCCAGCGGCGGGTATCCGGGCACCCAGGCCACTGTGGCCAGCACGCCGCAGTGTCTTGTCGCCTCGAGCGAGGGCGAGGGATCGCCAATGGCGGTGCAGGTCGCGATCGGCTACGCGGAGGAGCAACTTGGCAAGCCCTACCAGTGGGGCGCTACCGGCCCGGACGCTTTTGACTGTTCGGGCTTGGTGATGATGGCCTACCGGGCGGCCGGGATCGATATCCCTCGCACGTCACAGGAGCAGTGGACGGCTGGGCCGCGGATCAGCCCCGGCCAGGTGCTACCCGGCGACCTGGTGTTCTTCGCGGGTGCCGACGGCTCAGCGACTGCGCCTGGTCACGTGGGCCTGGTGATTGGCAACGGCCTCATGATCGAGGCATACGCCACCGGCTTCCCGGTCCGGATCGCGCCGTACGGTGACCGTGACCCGGTGGGCTTCACGCGGCCCTGGGCTCGCTCCGCTGCGTCGTTGTAGGTTCCCATTAGAAATGTCATTTTCTCATTTCACCTTCCGTTTACTTGTCGGTTCCGACATCCCAGTGGGAACAAGATCGTTGTCACCGCGCGGTTAGTAGGTTCGGTTCGCGCACGCGTTGTCGTTCTGCTGGCAGCGGACGCCGCGATCGCGCGATGAGCTCTAATTTCCGTCTTGGCCGAGCCAGGCTGTCCGCTCAGTAGGGTCGTTAACGGGCTCTTCTAATTTGATGGGGTACGACACGGGCTCAACCTGACGGGCAAAGGCCTGTGACTCCTCAACACTGGCTGTTGATCAAGGACAGCTGGTGAAGGAGCCACAGGCTTATGGAGCACGGTACGACGATTCTGTTCGGGCTGCCTGGCGTGGCAGTCGACCATGTGGAGCGCGTCAGCAGTGATCGGGGCCAGGTCGTCCGGTTAGTGCATGTGGTGACCGCGGTTTCGGGGGCGGCGGGGTGCCCGGAGTGCGGGGTGATATCGACGTCGGTGCGCCAGTACCGGACGACCCGGCCTCGGGATTTGCCCTATGGTGAGGAGCCGCTGGCGGTGCGCTGGCGCAAGCGGCAGTTCCGCTGCCTGGAGGAGGCGTGCCCGCGCAAGGCGTTCACCGAGTCGATCGCGGAGGTCCCGGCGCGGGCGCGGCTGACTGGCCGTCTGTGCCGTCAGCTGGCTAGTCAGATCGCCTCGGGCAGGAGCGTGTCCGCAGTCGCGGCCGAGCACGGGGTGAGCTGGCCAGTGGCGCACCGGCACTACGCCGCGCATGCTGACGCGCTACTGACGGAGCCGGAACCGCCAGTGGTGCTGGGGATCGACGAGACCCGCCGCGGCACGCCGAAGTGGATCCAGGACGAGACCGGCCGGTGGGTGCGCACCGAGCGGTTCGAGACGAACTTCACCGACGCCGCTGGCCGCGGCAGGCTTCTGGGGCAGGTCGCCGGGCGCACCGGTAGGGCGGTCACCGGATGGCTGGATGACCGCGGCGCTGACTGGAAGGGCGGGGTGAAGTTCGTCGCGATGGACCCGTGCGCGGTCTACCGGTCCGCCGTCGGGCGGGCGCTGCCGGACGCGGTCATCGTCGTGGACCACTTCCACCTGGTGCGCCTGGCCAACCAGGCCGTCACCAAGGTGCGGCAGCGGGTCACCCGGCAGGCCCTGGGCCGGCGTGGCACCAGCAGGGACCCGGCGTGGGCCAGCCGGCGTCGGCTGCTCCGGGCCCGCGAGCGGCTCACTCCCGAGCAGTTTCACGACATGTGGGAGGAGATCCTGACGCAGGAGGCCACCGGCGAGCTGCTCGCCGCCTGGATCGCCAAGGAGGAGCTGCGGTTCCTGCTGTCGCTGGCCCGCACTCACCCGCCGCGGTCGGAGATCAGCAACCGGCTGTTCTCGTTCTACGACTGGTGCGCCCGTGCCGACGTGCCCGAGGTCACCCGCCTGGCCCGCACCATCGAGGCCTGGTGGCCGCAGATCCTGGCCTTCATCGACACCGGCATCACCAACGCCCGGACTGAAGCGACCAACCGGCTGATCAAAGACGCCGCCCGGATCGCCTTCGGGTTCCGCAACCTCGACAGCCAGCGCCGCCGGGTACGGCTGCACTGCAAGCGGACGATCATCAGTCAGCCAATGCGAGGGTGACGGGCCCCTCGACTTCGAAGAGCCGTTGAACTCTCCGCGATTCAGCCGCCGGGCGCCTGCTGCGGCGCTACGCCAGTGACCCGGCCCGTTTCATCGACGACGTAACGGCCCTTCGACAGGTCGAGGATCACCAGGACGTTGCCGAACGGATCTTCGGCGACAACGAGGTGGCCGACCGGGATATCCTCCGGACCGGCCACTAGTCGTCCGCCAGCCGCCACGATGACCTCGGCCGCCTCGTCGGCCGAGGCGACCAGCCAGTTGGGCTCGTACGCCTGCCCGGCGGCGCTCTGCCGGGTAGCCAGGACAATCTCGCTGTCGCTGCCGGGTAGCCCAAGGCCGACCTGACCAAGTGCGTCATTCCGCCACCGTATTTCGTGGCCGAGCTGGTCGCGGTAGAAGCGCAGCCCGGTGTCGAGGTCCGGCACCGGGATTGTGACGGCGTCGACCTTCCGGAGTAGCGGTTCTGCTCGCATGATCCTGAGTCTTGCTCATGCTGGCTGTTCGTGCCCATCGCCACGTCAGTTCGTTGAGACTGGAACGCATGGTGGAGATGAGTCAGCCCTCGGTGGAGTTGCTGCAGCAGACGATGGCCGATGTCGATAGCCTCCTCTCCCAGAACAGCTGGGATTCGACTCCGCGGCGACGCATGGCGATGCTCTTGGGCGAGGCAATCGAGCTTGCGGATGAGGTCCTTCAGCTGCCGGCAGGCGCCCAGGGTGACCAGAAATTGCTGCAGCGTCTGGGTCACGAGATGTATGACGTCCTGTGGAACCTATGCGATCTCGCGAGGCTGACGGGCATCGACCTCGTGCAGGCAGCGACTGAGAAACGACTCATTAACGAGCATCGGACCTGGAGTACTAGCAGTCAGTAGCGGATCGAGGATGCACTGCAAGCGGACGATCATCAGTCAGCCAATGCGAGGGTGACCATCCCCCTTAACTTCGAAGAGCCGCCAAACCAGGCGTCGACGACAAGCCATCGGCTTGGTCCGACTCGCACAACATGACACCTGCCCCGATACCGTCCGGGCGCCATGTGCCCGGATCGCTCAACAATGCACCCGCATCGTCGCGAGCGAGGATCAGATGTTGCCCGTGCTCAGTAGCTTTTGTCCGCCAGGCCGCGTCGTACTCGTAGTGGACGACCTC
>JASHSZ010000590.1 GCA_030040815.1 Streptosporangiaceae bacterium | reverse complement strand
GAAGAACGAGCCTGAGCTAGACCCGATCCTGCTGTCGGTGCCGCTTCAGCTGCTCGCCTACCACGCCGCGGTCGAGCTCGGCAACGACGTCGACCGGCCGCGCAATCTGGCCAAGAGCGTGACGGTGGAGTGACGCAGCCGGCGCTGCACTGTCCGGACTGTCCAGGCCGTGTCGTTGCGCCGTGTCGTGGCCCGTCGTGTCGTGTCCAGGCCGTGTCGTGGCCCGTCGTGTCGTGGCGGCAGTCCTGCCGGGGTCATGCCGCAGACTGGCTGTCATGGTGACTCGGCCTGCCCAGACGTCGACAGCTGACGCAGCGATGGCGGGACGGCCGGCGGTGCCCGGAACTCCCGATCTCCCGGCGCCGCTGACCGCTGCCCTCGCCGCCTTCCGGCGGCACCTGGCCGCCGAACGCGGCGTGTCGCCGCACACGGTGCGCGCCTACCTCGGCGACATCTCGGCGCTGCTGCACTTTGCCGCCGCCGAGCGGCACTGCGAGACGCTCGGGGATGTTGACATCGCCGTGCTGCGCGGCTGGCTGGCCGACCAGCACCGGGCCGGCCAGGCCCGGACCACGATCGCGCGGCGGGCAGCCGCAGCGCGCGCGTTCACTGCCTTCGCGCACCGCCGCGGCTGGACCGACGCCGATCCAGGCGTTCAGCTGAGCAGCCCGAAGGTGCCCAGGCACCTCCCGCAGGTGCTTGCCCATGAGCAGATCTCCGTGCTACTCGCGCTGCCGGACGGCGGCCCGCGGCGAGCGGGAGGCGACCACGGCCATGCTGGCACCGACCACGGCGATCGTGACAGCGACCACGGCGATGGTGACGCCGTTGCCGCCGCTCTCGAGCGGCGCGACACGGCGATCATGGAATTGCTCTACGCCACCGGGATTCGGGTCAGCGAGCTGTGCGGACTCGATGTGGACCACCTGGACACAGGCCGGCGCACCGTGCGAGTGCTGGGCAAACGCGCCAAGGAGCGCACGGTGCCGGTCGGCATCCCGGCGGTCCGCGCAGTCCTGGACTGGGTCGAGCACGGCAGGTCGGCTGTCCTGGCGGCCGGCTCTGGCCCGGCCCTGTTCCTAGGCGCGAGGGGCGGCCGCGTCGATCCGCGCACCGTGCGCCGCGTGGTGCACGCCCGCATCGCCGCCACCGGGTCGGTGCCCGACACCGGCCCGCATGGCCTGCGGCACACGGCGGCGACCCACCTGCTGGAGGGCGGCGCCGACCTGCGCAGCGTGCAGGAGATTCTCGGGCACGCCTCGCTGGCCACCACGCAGCTGTATACGCACGTCAGCATCGACCGGCTGATAGCGGCCTACCGGCAGGCGCATCCGCGGGCCTGATGGCGAGAGTGCCAGCGTTGGCTCGCCGGACATCCAGGGCCAGGCCAGGACATGTAAACTAGATGTGCAGCTGCCTCATGGCGTGCCCGCAAGAGCATGCCGGTGCTAGGTGGCAAATTCGCGCGTCTGCTCGCTGCGCGGCACGCCCGTGCAGGACGCCCTTCACCGGTCCGCTGGTTCACTGCAGCGGCGACGGGCGTCCGGACGCCAGGACCTCAACCGGGCGGCGTCCTGCCCACTGGCGGGACGCCCTGAACAGGAAGGACACCGGCATGGCTCCGGTCGTCACCATGCGCCAGCTGCTCGAGAGCGGCGTTCACTTCGGCCACCAGACCCGACGCTGGAACCCGAAAATGAAGCGCTTCATTTTCACCGAGCGCAACGGCATCTACATCATTGACCTGCAGCAGTCGCTGTCCTACATCGACAAGGCCTACGACTTCGTCCGGGAAACAGTGGCCCACGGCGGCTCTGTGCTGTACGTCGGCACCAAGAAGCAGGCCCAGGAGGCCATCGCTGAGCAGGCCCGCCGGGTCGGCATGCCGTACGTCAACCAGCGCTGGCTCGGCGGCATGTTGACCAATTTCGGCACCGTCTACAAGCGGCTCCAGCGGCTCAAGGAACTCGAGGAGATCGACTTCGACGACGTGGCGGGCTCCAACCTGACCAAGAAGGAGTTGCTGGGGCTGCGCAGGGAGCGGGACAAGCTTGAGCGCTCGCTCGGCGGGATCAGGGACATGTCCAAGGTGCCGAGCGCCCTGTGGGTGGTCGACACCAAGAAGGAGCACATCGCCGTCAACGAGGCGCGCAAGCTCGGCATCCCGGTCATCGCGATCCTGGACACGAACTGCGACCCCGACGAGGTGACGTACCCGATCCCCGGTAACGATGACGCGATCCGCAGCGTCGCCCTGCTCACCAGGGTGGTCGCCGACGCGGTCGCGGACGGGCTGATCGCGAGAGCGGGTGCCGCAGCCGTCGACAACAAGCCCGCGCCTGAGGGCGGCGAGGGCGTCGGCGCCGCCGAGCCGCTGGCCGAGTGGGAGCGTGAGCTGCTCGAGGGCAGGGCGGACGAGGAAGCCGTCCAGTCCAGCCCTGTGACGGCCGCCGACGTGGCCGCCGCTGCCGATTCCACGGATGCAGGGGATGCCCGAGACATCGGGGATGCCGAGGACGCAGCTCAGGCAGCCTCGGTCGACGATCCGACGGCCTGACCGCAAGGCCGGCACGGGCCGAGTCAGGCCAGTTGCCAGCGGTAGGTCGCGGGTCAACGGCCGCCGGCAACTGCCACGATGACGAAAGCTGGAGACATGGCGAACTACACCGCCGCGGATGTGAAGCGGCTGCGTGAGCAGACCGGCGCGGGCATGATGGACTGCAAGAACGCGCTGGTGGAGGCCGACGGGGACTTCGACGCCGCGATCGAGGCGCTGCGCCTCAAGGGCGTCAAGGACGCCGGAAAGCGGGCGCAGCGAACCGCCGGCAACGGGCTGGTCACCGCCCGGCTTGAGGGCAACGCCGCTGGCGTGCTGCTCGAGCTGAACTGCGAGACCGACTTCGTCGCTAAGACGGACCTGTTCCAGCAGGTCGCGGCCGATATCGCCGCCGCTGCGCTGGCCGCTGGCCCGGCCATGGCCGGCGATCGGCTGGCCGTGCTCGGCCTCGAGGTGCGGCCCGGCCAGACCGCCCAGGGGCTGATCGAGGAGGCTGGCTCGGCGCTCAAGGAGAAGCTGGAGGTCGGGCGCTATGCCCGGTTCGACGGCGGCTACATCACCAGCTACCTGCACAAGTCGAGCCCGGACCTGCCGCCCACCCGGGGCGTGCTCGTCCAGCTGGACAAGGCCGACCCGGAGATCGCGCAGGAAGTAGCGTTCCAGGTTGCGGCGACAGAGCCGACGTATGTGACCAGGGACGAGGTGCCCGAGGACGTGCTGGCCAACGAGCGGCGCATCGCGGAGCAGATCACCCGCGACGAGGGGAAGCCCGAGCAGGTGATTCCGAAGATCGTCGAGGGCCGCCTCAACGCCTTCGTCAAGGAGATCGTCCTGGTCGAGCAGGCCTCGGTCCGCGACGAGCATAAGAAAAAGACGGTCGGGCAGTTGCTGGCCGAGCATGGCGCGCACGTTACGGGCTTCGCGAGGTTCAAGATCGGCCAGGCAGGTTGACGCTGGCGAAGGGCGGTGCCGCCGTGGTAGCAAGCCCGCCGGAGCAGCGGGAATCGCAGGCGAGGCACGATCCTGCTGCCCCAGCGCGGCCACGCTGGCGGCGGGTGGTGCTCAAGCTGTCGGGTGAGGCGTTCGCCGGCAGCGAGCCACTCGGCATCGCTCCCGACGTAGTCATTCACCTGGCGAAGGAGATCACCGCCGCGGCGAGGGAGGGCTTCGAGCTCGCTGTCGTGGTCGGCGGCGGCAACATGTTCCGTGGTGCGACGCTGTCCGAGCGCGGCATCGACCGGTCCCGGGCGGACTACATGGGCATGCTCGGCACGGTCATCAACTGCCTGGCGCTGCAGGACGTGCTGGAGAAGCTCGGTATCGACACCCGGGTGCAGACCGCCATCACCATGGGCCAGGTCGCCGAGCCCTACATCCCGAGGCGTGCGATCCGGCACCTCGAGAAGGGCCGGGTCGTGATCTTCGGAGCCGGGCTCGGCGCGCCGTTCTTCTCCACTGACACCTGCGCTGCCCAGCGGGCGCTGGAGATCGGTGCCCAGGCAGTGCTTAAGGGCACCCAGGTCGACGGGGTGTACGACGCGGATCCGCGGCAGAATGCCGACGCGGTGCTGTTCCACCACCTCGACTACACCGAGGTACTGCGCCGTGAGCTGCGGGTGATGGACGCCACCGCGGTGAGCCTGTGCATGGACAACAACCTGCCCATTGTCGTATTTGATCTGATGGGAGCCGGCAACGTGGTCCGCGCCGTACGCGGCGAGCCGATCGGTACGCTGGTGAGCCGGGCTCCGAAGTGATGGCTGGGCGCGGCCGGCTTGCCGTGGCAGCATGGTGCGGCGGGGCGCACCATGTACGTATCGGACCGAGCCCCTATACCAGGAGCCGCAGTGATTGACGACAGCCTCCTCGAGGCCGAGGAGAAGATGGAGAAGGCAGTCGCGGTTGC
>JASHSZ010000589.1 GCA_030040815.1 Streptosporangiaceae bacterium | reverse complement strand
CGACGCGCTGCACATGCTCGCCATCGCTGACGAGACTCGGTCGAGTGAGTGGGCGGCGCAGGCGATCGATCTTGCGCTGGCAGCGCCTGACGACCGCACCCGGCGCTGGCTCGTCTCCCTGCATAACAACATTGGCTGGCGGGAATTCGACGGCGGGCGCCTGACCGAGGCACTCGACCATTTCCAGCAGGCGCAGGAGTGGGCCGAGCGCGTCGGTAACGACCAGCAGCGAATCTGGGCGCGCGAGGCGATCGACGAGTGTGTCGCGGCAATCGCAGCGCGCGACAGTCCCAATGAAGAGTCATCGCCGCAGTCGGATGAGCGCCTGGAAGGCGGCGTTGCTGACCGATGAGAGTGCAGCAGGCGTCGAACTGGGTGTGCTGCGCGTTCGAAACCTCGTGGTCGGAGATCAGATCACGCTCGCGCTGGGCGATTCCGGCGGCGGAGGCAGCTGGGTGACCGACCAACAGGCAGCCGGGCGGCCGACCCGCTGGGGGTGAAGCGCTGCGAGGGCGCGCGATGCCGGCGCCCCCGTCGTGCCCGATGACGTGAGCGCGGTCGATGTTCCAGAATCTGGGTATTGCCGAGCAAGCGCTCGACATTGAAATCGTCAGCCCAGCCGGTGTCGGCAGCTCCGGCGCCTCTGAGCGGGCGCGGCCTACAACACCGACCGCTGACCTGGGCACGTGTCCAGTTCGGCGATCACGCGGTTAGTGTCGGGCTGCCTGGCCCAGTCGCGGAAGCTGGCCCATTCATCTTGGCTGAGGCGACTGCGGCTTCGACCTTGTCGAGGAGAGCCTCAAGGGTCAGGTCATGATCCGGCTCGATCCGCTCACGCCAGATCGCCTCGTACTTGCCGACTGCGCAACCCTCGACCGTGTGGCGAACAATGGTGCCGCCTTCTGCAGGCCGCGGCCGCCAAGGCCGCGAGCTGTTCCCGGTCGTCCGCGGCGCTGGTTGCCCCACAACGCATGACGTGCACCAGCCCGCAGCCGGCCGGGGCCAGCTCGCCCGGCGGCCACTAGGACCGGCAGGCTCTGGTCGTGTCGTGTTCGCATGCCCTTATAGATGCTTCCGGGCAGGTTTTCGTGACAACCCGCCCGAGCCTCCCGCAACAGCGGTTGGCCATGGCCGGGCACGCCAGCCCAGCCACGCCACGCAGGCCGTCTTCCCATGGCAGCCCGACCGCGTGGCGCGGCGGCGGCCAGCTTGCCCGGAGCCGCCACCAGCCACAACGCCGCGATCGAAGCACCATGGCCGCCATGATCAGCACCGCTAGCAGGCTTCCCGCTCCAGGCCAGCACCGCGGGCTGCCCGTTCACCTCCGCGACCCAGCGACCAGGCCACCTGCAACCGGCCCTGCCCGCCGGCCCGCCTGGGGGAGCAGAGTCGGACGCGGGCGGTGCGCATTACAGCAGGCGGCGCCGACATTGCTTGCTGCCAGGTCCACAGGGCGTGCTTGCGGTTGGTGTGGGTCCAGAGCCGTCTCGCTGCCGTCGGGTGAAGGTTGCTGGCTGCGCCAGGGTTAGTGCCGGAGGTGGTTGCGATGGCGCTTGCCCGGACGCATGGGATAGCCCTGGCGGGCGTCCAGGGTCACGTCGTGGAGATCGAGGCCGACATCGAGAACGGGCTCGTCGCGTTGTTTCTGGTCGGGCTGCCGGACACCGCGTTGCGGGAGGCGCGAGACCGAATCAGGTCGGCGATCACGAACTCGCGCCAGTCCTGGCCGCAGCGGCGGGTGACGGTCGGGCTGTCGCCGGCCAGCCTGCCGAAGCGGGGTTCGAGCTTTGACCTGGGCATTGCGCTGGCGATCCTCGCGGCGGACGGCGTGCTGCCCAAGAGCCGTCTGAACGGGACGGTGTTCGTTGGCGAACTGGGCCTGGACGGGCGGCTGCGCCCCGTTCCCGGGGTGCTGCCGTCGGTGGCCGGTGCCGCGACGGCAGGGTTCGACCGGGTGGTCGTGCCGCCGGAGAACGCGGCCGAGGCGCTGCTGGTCCCGGCCATGCAGGTGATATCCGCGCCGAGTCTGCGCGCGCTGATTGACTGGCTCCGCGGCGAGCCGCCAGCGTCGCCGGGTGCTGCCGTGCAGGTGCTGGAATCGGGAGCCGGGCTGACGGCCACCACACCTGCTGCCGCGACCGCGGCCAGCGCCCTGGACCTCGCCGACGTGGCCGGCCAGCCGGTCGCCCGGCGGGCCGCCGAGATCTGCGCCGCCGGCGGGCACCACCTGCTGCTCCTCGGTGCGCCTGGGTGCGGAAAGACCATGGTCGCTGAGCGCCTGCCAACGATCATGCCGAGCCTGGACCCGGCCGCGGCGCTTGAAGTTAGCGCGATCCACTCGGTCGCTGGCACGCTGCAGGCCGCCAGACCGCTGGTGACCGATCCGCCGTTCTGCGCACCGCACCACACGGCAACCAAGGCCGCGATCGTTGGCGGGGGGAGCGGCATCATCCGGCCGGGGGCCGCGTCGCTTGCGCACCACGGTTGCCTTTTCCTGGACGAGGCGCCCGAATTCGACCGGGACGTGCTTGACGCGCTGCGGCAGCCGCTGGAATCTGGCCAAGTCATCATCGCGCGGTCAGGCATGACCGCCCGCTTCCCGGCGCGGTTCACGCTGGTGCTTGCCGCGAACCCGTGTCCGTGCGCGAAGACCGCGACGGCAGGGTCGGCATGCACGTGTCGCCCTATAGTGCGACGGCGTTACCTCGCCAGGCTGTCCGGCCCGCTGCTGGACCGGGTCGATGTCAAAGTCGAGTTGCTCCCCGTCAGCAGGGCCGAGCTGCTCAGCGACCGTAAGCTCGCGGAGCCCAGCGCTGTGGTGGCTGCTAGAGTCCGGGAAGCGCGGCAGCGCGCGGCACGGCGACTGGCGAGCACGCCTTGGCGGCTTAACGGCGAGGTTCAGGGAAGTGAGCTGCGGCGGAGCTTCCGGCCCGCCGAAGGATCCCTGGCGCCGCTGGAACGAGCGATGGATCTAGGTCAGGTCAGCGCCCGCGGGACGGACCGGATCATCCGCATGTCGTGGACGCTCGCGGATCTGGCCGGGAGGCCGCGGCCGGGTCGCGACGAGATCAG
>JASHSZ010000588.1 GCA_030040815.1 Streptosporangiaceae bacterium | reverse complement strand
GCCAGGGCGGGCAGGGACGACCTGGCGGCCGCGATGGTACTCGACGACGCGGTCCTCGACGCGGTGCGACTGCAAGAGGATGCGGGAGTCGACGTAATCACCGACGGCGAGGTGCGCCGGATGGCGTGGGCGCAGACGACGAGGTTCCTGGACTGCTTCGCCGTCACGCCTGGCCGCGGAGCGCTCAACTGGCGCGGGGGAGCGGCGGCGCCGGCTAGCCCCGCGCAGGCGGGCGGCGGCTATCCAGCGGTGGTGCGGCGCGTCACCGACGCGCCGCGAACCGGCGCCATGACGGATGAGTACGCGTTCCTGGTCCGGCACGCGCACGCCCGGACCAAGTTCACGATGGCCGCGCCCAGCTATCACCGGCGTTACTGGTCCCCGCAGCACTCGACACGCGCCTACCGCACCTGCGAGCAGTTCCTCACCGACATCCGCGACTATGAGCACGAGGTGGTCCAGGAACTTGTCGCGCTCGGCTGCGACTACATCCAGCTTGATGCGCCCAACTACGGCTCCCTGTGCGATCGGGACACTCTCGCCGCGATGGTGGCTGACGGGCGAGACCCGGACGCCGAGACCAGCTTTGATGCCGAGCTGGATAGCTCGCTGTTTGACGGCGTCAGCGGGGTCACCAGGGCACTGCACATCTGCCGCGGGAACGGTCCTGGCGGTGCGTGGCACTCGAGCGGCGGTTATGGCGCGATCTCTGGCCTGCTGTTCCCGCGGCTCAGTTTCGACCGGCTGCTCCTGGAGTACGACTCGGACCGAGCCGGGACGTTCGAGCCGCTGGCCGACGTGCGGCCTGGCACGGCCGTGGTGCTGGGGCTGCTCACGACGAAGTCCGACCGGCTCGAGGACGCGGGCGACATCGAGGCGAGGATCGCCGAGGCGGCTCGCATCAAGCCGCTGGCTGAGCTGGCCCTCAGCACCCAGTGCGGGTTCGCCTCAGTGCCGGCCAGCAACCCCGTGTCCGCGGCCGGCCAGCGGGCCAAGCTGGAGCTCGTTGGCCAGCTGGCCCGTCGGGTGTGGGCGAGCTGACGATGGACCGGCTAACCGCGCTTCCCGGACTCCTGGCGCGGCTGGCTGCGCTGGATTCGTGCGCGTGCTCGGACGCCATGGACCAGCTCGGGCTCGTCGGCGTCGCGTGCGGCCTGCGCGCGCTCACCATCGCGCGCCGAGTGACCGGGCCGGTCATCACCGTCGTGCTAGGCCCCGCTGACCAGTCGGTGACCGCGGGTCGGCACCTTGGCACCGCCGCGATCGACGCCGCGCAGCCCGGTGACGTGATCGTGGTGGCGGCCGGCGGCCGGGTCGACGCGGCCGGCTGGGGTGGAGTGCTGTCACTAGCCGCCACGATCCGGGGCGTATCCGGGGTGATCGTCGACGGGGCCTGCCGGGACGTGGACGAGAGCGTGACGCTGGGGCTGCCCGTCTACGCGCTGACCGCCGTGCCAGCTACGGCGCGCGGCCGGCAGGCCGAAGTTGCCTGGAACACCCCGGTGAACGTCGCGGGCGTCATGGTCGCTCCGGGGGATCTCGTCGTGGCAGACGGAAGCGGAGTGGTCTTCGTGCCTGCCGGCCGTGCCGACGATGTCGTCGCGGCAGCCGAGCGCATCGCCGCGCGGGAAGCTGCGATGGCTGGCCGCCTGCGGGCCGGAGAGCCGGCCTCCGTGGTCTTGTCGGCGGACTATGAGGAGATGCTCAGCGCCAGGGAGGACCACCCGTGAGCACTCCGGAGCCCGTCGGCGACGCGCTGGTGCGTGATCTCGCGGACCTAGAGGTGAGCAACATCAGCGACGCGCTCGACCGGCTCGGAATTCCCGGTCAGTGCGTCGGCATCCGCCCGCTGCACCGCCGGTTCCGCCTCGCCGGGCGCGCGTTCACGGTCAGGTACGTGCCGGTCGGCATGAGCCGTGGCTCGGTTGGCGACTACATCGACGATCTGGAACCCGGCCAGATCCCGGTGCTCGATAACTCCGGGCGGCTGCACGCCACCGTCTGGGGCGACCTACTGACGGTGACCGCACACCGCATGGGCCTGCCCGGCACGGTCATCGACGGCGTCTGCCGCGACACCGAGCGCAGCCTGGAGGCCGGCTACCCCATCTTCAGCCGCGGGTACTGGATGCGGACCGGCAAGGATCGCGTGCAGGCCGATGCTTACCAGGTCCCGGTGAGCATCGGAGGGGTTCGGGTCGAGCCAGGCGACATCCTCGTCGGCGGTGCCGACGGGCTCGTGGCGGTACCGGCGAGCCGCGCGGCGGAGGTGCTGGACGTCGCGGCAAAGATCGCCGCCAGCGAGGACCGGATCCGCGCCGCGGTGCTGGCAGGCGGCCGGCTTGACGAGGCGCGGACCGCGGTCGGCTACCACGACTTGCAGCATCGTGCGCAGTAGCGGCGCTGCCTGCCGCACCCGAGGAAGACTGGGCTTGTGCTCGTCTGTTAGACATTCTGAAAGTTAGAAAGTATCGACCACGTCTCAGGATTGATCATGGTCGGCGAAACCGCCGTCACAACTGCACGCATCCGTGGCAGGGGTCAGCTCACCCTGCGTTCCGAGGTCCGCGGCGCTCTGCGGGTCGAGGAGTGTTCGAGATGACGTGCGCGCCGGATGGACGCGCCACGTTCTCCTGTGGCTCGCGGCAGCGACCCGGTGAGCCCCACGTCATCTGCCGGAGGATCGGCGCTCACGAGATCTTCCGCGATCCGTGACCGTTCTCGCACCGCGCTGAGGCAGGCCGGCACGACGCCCTTGCGGCGTCGGCATGCCACGGCCTGGCCAGGATGACTTCCCGGCCAGGCCGCGTGGCTGCGAACGGTGACCGGCCCGTTCCCCTGTGCCTATCCCTGGGGCATCAGCTGCGGATTGACGCCTTCTAGGTCTCGCTTGGTGACCCGGATCATGACGAGCGTGACGATGAGTGCCAGGGCCATGATCCCGGCCGAGACCTCGAACCCGCGGGAGAACCCGGTCGCCAGGGCGTTACTGGTGATCGCGACCTTGGCCGCCGCGATTTGGTGGGCGGTCGGCGCGACCGGGTGGCCGGCTGCGGCTGCCCTGGCTGCGACGTGCTTCGCCGCCGCGATCGAGCTGCGGAGGTGGTTGGCGAACACCGTCCACGCAACCGTGCCGAGGATCGCCAGTCCAATCGAGCCACCTACCTGCTGGCCGGTATTAACCAGGCTGGACGCAAGGCCAGCATCGCGCTCCTCGACCTTAGACAGCGCCACCAGGAACAGCGGCATGAACAGGCTGCCCAGGCCGACCCCCGTCACCAGCATCGGGCCGAGCAGGCTGCCGGCGTAGGAGCTGTCCGCACTGATCCGGGAGAGCCAGAACATGCCCCCAGCAGACAAGATCGTGCCGGCGATCAGAATTGGCCGGGCGCCGATACGCCCGACGAGCCCGGCGCTGACGCCCGCCATCGCCATGATGGCCGCGACCATCGGCAGGTAGGCGATGCCGGTCTTGAGGGCGCTGTAGCCCCACACGGTCTGCACGAAAATAGTCAGGAAGAAGAACAGCCCGAACATCGCCGTGCCGATGCAGAGCAGGATGAGGTTCGCGCCGGACCGGTTCCGGTTGCGGAATATCCGCAGCGGGAGCAGCGCGTGCTTGCTGCGCGACTCGATGATCAGGAACGCGCTGAGCAGGACGACCGCCGCGGCGAGCGACACGATTACCTTGGTGTCACCCCAATGCGACACGCCGTTCTGGGTCGTGGCCGCGTTGGACAGGCCGTAGACGAGCGCCGCCAGGCCGCCAGTTCCGGTAATCGCGCCGGGCAGATCGAACCGGCCGGTGTGCCGCTCCGACTCGGCTAGAACTCGGGGCGCGAACAGCGCGACGAGGATGCCGATCGGCACGTTCACGAACAGCACCCAGCGCCAGGACGCGTAGGTGGTCAGCAAGCCGCCCGCGATGAGGCCGATGGCGGCGCCGCCGATCGCCATTGCTGAAACGACGGCGAATGCCCGATTCCGTTGCGAACCCTCCGGGAACGTGGTCGCCACCAGCGACAGCGAGGTCGGCGCGATGATCGCGCCGCCGAGGCCCTGAACCGCGCGAGCAGCGAGCAGCCAGCCCTCGCTCGTCGCGAACCCGCCAAGCAGGGACGCGAGCGAGAACAGGACGATCCCAGCGATGAAAAC
>JASHSZ010000587.1 GCA_030040815.1 Streptosporangiaceae bacterium | reverse complement strand
GTCCGCTGCCGCCGTGGCTCCCACCGGCGTGACCGCTGCCGAGCCGTCCGAGGGTCCAGCCGCCGATGCGGCCACGGCCGCCCCCCCGATCCCGGCCCTGGCGCGGCCGGCTCGCGGTCGCGTGGTGCTCGGCACGCTGCTGTTCGTCCTGGGCTTCTCGGTCCTGTTCTCGCTCGAGGGCGTCACCGTCGCCACCGTGGGCGACGCGCTGTTGCGGCACCGGGAGGGCCTGACCCAGGTGCTGGGCGGGCTGATCATTCTGCTGGGTCTGCTGTTCATCGGCCTGTTCGACCGGTTCAGCTTCGCGGGCCGGATCATCAAGCCAGGGGTGCGGCCGCGCGCCGGGTTGGCCGGCGCCCCGCTGCTCGGCGTGCTGTTCGGCCTGGGCTGGACGCCGTGCAGCGGCCCCACGCTCAGCGCGGTGCTGCTGCTCGGCAGTACCAGCGGCACCGCCGTGCGGGGCGGGTTGCTGGCGTTCGTCTACGCGCTCGGCATCGGCATCCCGTTCCTGATCGTGGCGTTCGCGTTCAGCCGTGGCGCGACCGTGTTCGGCTTCGCCCGCCGGCACGCCCGGCTCATAACCAGGATCGGCGGCGTCATGCTGATCGCCGTTGGAGTGCTGGAGGTCACCGGCGCGTGGCAGTCAGCGATCACCTGGCTGCAGGTGCACTGGCTGAGCGGCTACACCACGTCGCTGTGACCGCAGCCGCCCGCAGCCAGCCACCGCACCGTGCGCGGAAAGGGCCGCTAATGTCAGCCGGGCGCGCTCCGCACAACACTGCGCAATGCGCACCTGAAAGACAGCAGTAATACCGACCGGACGGTACCGATAACCATTTTTACCGGTCCGTCAGCCGACGTTCAGCTTGTTCCCAGCCAGCCGCCTCCACAAGCAATGTGTGGTGGCTCGCGCCGCTGCGAACTGCCACCGAGCACCATTCTGTGACGCTGCGTAAAGGTTGACCGGCCTTGGTCGGAATGGCTTGTCTCCATACGAGAGCGGTGCAAGACTCAAGCATGTGGCAATAGCGCTCGGCGGCAGATTCTCCGATTCGCGCCGCGAAAATCCGGTTCGTCCGGACGGTTCGCGGCGTCCGGCGGGGTGGTCGGCGCAGGTCACAGCGGCCACCGCGGCGTCGGCTCTGGTGACCGCCATTGACGCCGCCAATGCCGGACCAGCACCAGGGGCGGCGCGGAGCGACGGCCATGGCAAAACGGCGGAAAAGTCGCCCACGGTGGCAGACGTCAATTCGCAGCTAGTCAAGCAAACGTTTGCATACGTCGTCTCCGGCGGCCTGAGCGTCATGGAGCATTTCTACGCGCGACTTTTTGCGATGAGCCCGGACGTACGAGGCCTCTTCCCGACGAGCATGTTGGCGCAGCGCGAGCACTTGTTCGCGACTCTGTGCCGGCTGGTCTGGAGCCTGGACCGCGAGCCCGAGTGTGCCGAGCTGCTCGCCCGGCTCGGCCGCGATCACCGCCGGTACGGCGTGCTGGATAAGCACTACGATGCCTTCTGCAGCGCGATGCGCGACACGCTCGAGCACTACCTCGGCGACGCCTGGACGCCCGAGACGTCGAGCGCGTGGCAGGGCGCGCTGGAGTATTTCGCAGCCGCGATGCGAGCGGCTGCCGCGGCCGATCAGGATTCGCCAGCCTGGTGGATCGCCGAGATCGTCAGCCACGAACTGCGATCGCCGGGCGTGGCCGTGCTCCGGCTGCGGACCGAACAGCCGTTTCCCTACCAGGCTGGTCAGTACGTGCCGGTCCAGGTCACCAGGTGGCCCCGGATCTGGCGGCCGTTCTCGGTTGCCAGCACACCGCGGCCGGGCGGGCTGCTGGAGTTGCACGTCCGGGCCGTGCCCGGCGGTCTGGTCAGCAACACCCTCGTGCACCACTCCAGCGTCGGCGACTGCGTCGTGCTCGGCGCGGCCAAGGGAGCCATGACGCTGACCTCATCCGGCCGCGACCTGCTCTGCCTGGCCGGAGGCACCGGCCTCGCGCCGATCAAGGCGATCATCGAGCAGGCCATCACCGCGGATAAGGCGGCGCCCAGGCCGCGGAAGATCACGCTGTTCGTCGGCGCGCGCCAGCAGTTCGATCTTTACGACCTTGAGGACCTTCAGCTGCTGGAGGCTGCCTCCCCGTCACTGCGAGTGATCCCCGTGGTGTCCGATCAGCCTGGCTATGCCGGAGTCACCGGCATGCTGCCCGATGCCGTCAGCACGCGGGGGCCATTCGAGAACACCGAGGCCTACGTCTGCGGCCCGCCTGCCATGGTGCGGCAGACCACGGCCGTGCTCGCCGGCAGCATTCCGGACGGCCGCATCCGCCACGACCCGATACCGTAACCGCCGCGGTCACCCCGCCAGGTACCGGTCGAAGAATGCGAAGATCCGTCGCCAGGCGTCGGCCGCGTCGGCCGGCTGGAACGACATTCGGGTGGCCTTGGCGAGCACCGCTCCGGCACCGCGGGACTCGGTCATGAACCGGTGCCCGGAACCGGGATATACCTCAACGTCGTGCGGCACCTCCAGGACCGCCAGCGCACGCTGCAGCCGCTCTGGATGCTGGGTACCCATCTGGTCCCGGCCGCCGTAGCTGCCGACGATCGGGCACGCGCCGGACAGCCTGCGCTCGGCATCCCTGGGTACCTCGCCGTAGTTCACCGCCGCGACGTCGAAGCCGTGCCCGGGCGCGCACATCAGCGC
>JASHSZ010000586.1 GCA_030040815.1 Streptosporangiaceae bacterium | reverse complement strand
GACGGTGACCCGCACGAGACCCTTGTGATCATCGGTCCGCGCGCCGTGACCAGTGACGCACTGGCGTTCGCGGCATCACTCCGGCTGGCGCGGCCCGCCGTAGGAGTCATCCTGGCCCGCCGGGAGGTTGACGTCACGCTGCTGATGCGGGCAATGCAGTCCGGCGTGCGTGACGTCGTGCAGGTCGGGGACGACGCGGCGATGGCGGCTGCCTGCCGCCGATCGTACGAGGTCACGCGCCGGATGTTGGCGCCGCCGGCGGGCGAGGAGGCGACGCCGGGTCAGATCGTCACCGTGTTCGCCGCCAAGGGAGGCATCGGAAAGACGACGCTCGCGGTTAATCTCGCTGTTGCGCTCGCGATGCAGGGCGTCGGCAGGGTTTGCGTCGTCGATCTCGACCTCGCGTTTGGCGACGTGGGGATCACTGTGCAGCTCGACCCCCTGCGGACGATTCTGGACGCCCTGCCCATGGCCGGTCACCTGGATGAGTCCGGGGCCGCTTCGCTGCTCACCCGCTACCAGCCCGGCCTCGACATGCTGCTAGCGCCGGTCACCCCCGGTGATGCGGAAAAGATCCCGCCCAGGCTGGTCGGCGAGCTGCTCGCCGTACTGCGGGGCATGTACGACTTCGTTGTGATCGACACGCCTGCCCAGTTCAATGAGCACGTGCTGACAGCGATGGACGTCTCATCGCAGCTCGTCCTGCTCACGACTCCGGACGTGACCGCGCTGAAGAACCTTCGGGTCGCGCTCGACATGCTGGACATGCTGTCGTACCCGCGACAGATCCGCTCGGTTGTGGTCAACCGGGCCGACTCGAAGGTGGGGCTCAGTCTCGAACAGGTCCACAAGGTAGTGCGGTCCGAGATCGCGGGGCACATCCCCTCGAGTCGGGCCGTGCCCATTTCGGTCAACAAGGGCGTGCCTATCGTGCTGGGCAGCCCCGGCCATCCGGTCAGCCAGGCCATCGCAAGGTTCGTGCAGCAGCGACTGCTTGCTGCACCGGCGAAACGGCCAGCAGTGGGCCGGTCCCGCGGCAAGAGGCGGGTCGCATGACCCTGTCCGACCGGCTTTCCCAGCGCGGGCCTGCCGTCGAGCGCCGCAGGCCGACCAGGCGATCGGCCGGCTATGAAGACCCGTTCGGCCCGCTGAAACGGAGTGTGCACGAGGCGCTGCTGGCAATGCTGGGCCCGAAGCTCTACGACACGACCCTGGACGAGCACGAGCTAGGCCAGCAGGTCACTCAAGCACTGCAAGTGGTGCTGCAGCGCGATGAGACGCCCATGACGGTGGCCGACCGGGCGCGCGTGGCACAGGAGGTGGCCGATGACATACTCGGCCACGGACCGCTGGAGCCGTACCTGCGCGATCCTGGTGTGTCCGAGATCATGGTCAATGGCCACGACCAGATCTACATTGAGCGGAACGGTCGCCTTTCCCCGGTGGGAGCCTCGTTCGCCGACGAGGCGCATCTGCGCCGCACCATCGAGAAGATCGTGGCGCGGGTCGGTCGGCGGGTGGACGAATCCAGTCCGATGGTCGACGCGCGGCTGCCGGACGGGAGCAGGGTTAACGCTGTCGTGCCACCGGTCGCGCTTGACGGCTCGCTGCTGACGATCAGGAAGTTTGCAGCTGACCCGCTCACCATCGGCCACCTCATCAAGTTCGGCACGATGACCCCGCAGGTGGCGGACCTGTTGCGGCTCTGCGTGCAGGGCCGTCTGAACATCGTTATCGGTGGCGGCGCCGGCTCGGGCAAGACGACGACGCTCAACGTGCTGTCCGCGTTCATTCCCGAAGACGAGCGAATCATTACGATCGAGGACGCGGCGGAACTGCAGTTGCGCCAGGACCATGTTCTCCGGCTCGAGGCGCGGCCGGCGAACCTGGAGAAACGCGGTGAGATCACCATCCGCGAGCTGGTCCGCAACGCGCTACGGATGCGGCCAGACCGGATCATCGTCGGCGAGGTGCGCGACGCAGCCACGCTCGACATGCTCCAGGCGATGAACACGGGCCACGAGGGTTCCATCACCACCATTCACGCCAACTCGCCACGCGACACGCTGTCACGGTTGGAGACGATGGTGCTGATGGCGGAGATCGAGCTGAGTCACCGCGCCATCCGCGAGCAGATGGCCTCGGCGATCGATCTGATCGTGCACCAGGCCCGGCTGAAGGACGGCTCTCGCCGGATCACCCAGATCACCGAGGTTCAGGGCATGGAGGGCGAGGTCGTCGTGCTCCAGGATATCTTCAAGTTCGATTTTCACGCGGGGGCCGATCAGTTCGGCCAGCCGCGAGGCCTGCTGTGCCCCACCGGCCTGCGCCCCATGTTCCTGGACCGCCTGGCCGAGCGCGGTATCGAGGTGTCGCCGGGAGTATTCCAGCCACCCGCGTACGGAGGATCAGCGCGGTGATCTGGTCACTAGCCGGAGGCCTGGGCGCGATCTTCGCGGCGCTGTTCATTCTCGCGGTGACAGTCCTGGGGTCACGGGCGCGTGCTGGCCAGCAACGGGATCTTGACGGCCGGATCGGCAGGTATGGCCCGCGGCGCGGGCCTCGTCAGGTCAATGACGATCAGGGCGCTGCTAGAAGGGAGGGAAACGTCGCGCTCGACGTGACCAAGCG
>JASHSZ010000585.1 GCA_030040815.1 Streptosporangiaceae bacterium | reverse complement strand
ACGGCTTCGCGCTGCTGCCCGACGCGCCGCCCAACCGCGGCCTGCTGGACCAGATCGCCGCGCTGGAGTGGGTGCGCGACAACATCGCGGCATTCGGCGGCGACCCGGCCAACGTCACGATCTTCGGCGAGTCGGCGGGCGCGATGAGCGTCACGACGCTACTCGGCATGCCGCGGGCCCGCGGCTTGTTCCGCAGGGTCATCGCCCAGAGCGGCGCGACTCAGGCGGCCGCCGACCCGGCGGACGCACGCCTGGTCACCGGCGAGCTGAGCACCATCCTCGGCTTCGACGCAACCGCGGCCAGCCTCGCGGGGCTACCGCTCGACAAGCTGATCACGGCGCAGGCGGCGGTAAGGGACGCGATGGCAGCGGCACCCGATCCGGCCCGCTGGGGCGCGAGCATGGTGGGCATCTGCATGGGGTTGATGGCGTTCATGCCGGTTATCGACGGCGACGTGCTGCCGCTGCACCCGCTTGCGGCGCTCGCCGCTGGCCATGGAGCGGACGTGCCGGTGCTGGCGGGCACGAACACCGAGGAGTTCCGGTTTTTTGCCGTTCCGAACGGGCTCGCCGCGATGGTGACGGCGGACGTGCTGCCCGCCGTCCTTGGCATGCTCGGCATCCACGAGGACACCGGGGCGCTCTACCAGACCAACCGGCCGCGGGCCAGCCCAGGCGACGTGATGTGCGCCGTGGTCACCGACATGTTCTTCCGGAACTCTCTGTTCGCTGCCGCCGAGGCGCGAATGGCGTCCGGGTCCGTGCCCACCTACCTCTACGAGTTCGCCTGGCGGAGCCGGGTCCAGGACCTGGGCGCCGCGCACGGCGTGGAGATTCCGTTCGTCTTCGACAATCTGAGCGCCGCTGACGCCGTGCGCATTGTCGGCGCGGACCCGGTGGCCGACCTAGCCGCCGAAATGCACGCCACGTGGATCCGGTTCGCCACCACGGGTGAGGCGTGCTGGCAGCCGTTCGATGCCAGCTACCCGGTCATGACCTTGGGCGCGGGGCCAGGACCGGGCGCGGTGGTTCTCGACCCCCGGGGCGACGAGCGCCGCAGCTGGGGCGGCCGCTGAGGTGCGGTCAGGGCGGGATAGGGGCCGCTGCCCGCCGGGCGTGAGCCACACTAGAGGGGTGGACGCCATCCCGCGCGAGTACATTGCGTTGCCGGGCGGCAGCATCCGCCAGGTCTATAGCATCGAGCGGAACGACGGCACCGTTGCGCTGGGCGACTATCGGGCCTGGCTCGCGAGCCGTGCCGCACGCTGCGCCTGCGGGGCGGTTTGCCGGGGCTCAGCCCAAACCTGCGGGGAGCCCGAGTGCATCGGCAGGCTCGAACGCTGCTAGGTCAGGCGGGCCTCACCCGCCCGACCGTCACAGCACGCGCCGAGCTCACGCCGCGCATTCCCGGCAAACCGGCTGGCCGCCTCGATTGTCGGCAAGCTGGCTCCGGTGGTGCACAAGGAAGCAGCTGGAGCACGTGAATTCGTCCGCCTGGCGCGGAATCACCCGGAACGAGAGCTCCTCGTTCGACAGATCAGCACCGGGGAGCTCAAGCGACTCGGCAATGTCATCGGGGTCGATATCAATCGCCGTCGACGACTTGTCCATCCGGCGCGCCTGCAGCTCCTGCAGGCTGTCCTCGGTGACGTCGTCCTCGGTCTTCCGCGGGCTGTCGTAGTCAGTAGCCATCTCGGCCCTTACCCCTCCATCTTTACTAACTCGTTCCGCGCGCTTGTAACGCTCAGGACCGCTCTCTTGTGCCCGAATCCGGCGGGGAATTCTGCCACGCCTGGCCCGGCTTCACACCTACCGGACCGTCTTCGGGTGCGCGCGTCGCAACGGAACGCTCGCCAAGAGCGCCAATCCTGCCCGCAGCCGTGGGGTGGGATGCATGTGACCGGCGATTTACTTCGCAGTAACTTCGCTGATTCGCCGCACCGGCCGATGCAAACGTGCGTATGGTACGAATCGCCATCACAGGTCTACGCTCCACGCCCAGGCGGAGTCCCCGGTCAATGCCCCACAACGTGCCACTGCGCGCGGGCGACCCGAGACGGGTCGGGCGGTACCGGCTGACCGGGCGGCTCGCCGGCCTGCCGTCCGACGATCCGCTCTTCATCGGCGCAGCCCCGGACGGCGCCCCGGTCTCGATTACCCTGCTCGGCGGCGACTGGGCGGGCGGAGCTGCCAGGGACAGGTTCGCGGCGGAGGCGGCTGTCGCCAAGCGTGTCCCCCCGTTCTGCGCCGCCCGAGTACTCGACGCCGGGCTGGAGGCGGACGTTGCGTACCTGGTCAGCGAGTACATCCCGGGGCGGTCGCTGCTCGAGCTCGTCGCCGAAGACGGAGTCAGGGGTGGTCCAGAGCTCGAGGCCCTGGCCATCGGCATGGCGACCGGGCTGGCATCTGTCCATCAAGCGGGCTTGGTGCATGGCAGCTTCGGTCCGCAGTACCTGATCCTCCCGGCCGAGGGGCCACCCAGGGTGGTCGAATACGGCATCACGCCGCCATATGGCTCGGCCACTCCGTCAGCTGACATGTTCGCCTGGGCGCAGACCGTCGTCTTCGCGGCGACCGGGCACCCGCCCGCCGGTCACGGCGACCTCGATTTCCTGCCCGGTCGAACGCGCCAGCCCGTCCAGCAGTGCCTGGTGCTGGACTCGCTGGAGCGGCCGGCCGCTCGCGCCGTGCTGCAGTTCCTGCTGGGCGACGGGTACCCGGCCGCCGGCCTGCTGGCCGAGGGCTCCCGCCGCGCGTCCAGGTCAGCGGTGCCGCCGCCGCGGCCGACGCTGGCGCC
>JASHSZ010000584.1 GCA_030040815.1 Streptosporangiaceae bacterium | reverse complement strand
GCCCAACGCCGGCCTGCCCCGCCGGGTCGACGGGCGCCGATTCGAGTACAGCGCGGACGACGCCTACTTCGCCCGGTACGCGCGGCGTCTCGTCGAGGCCGGCGCGACGCTGGTCGGCGGGTGCTGCGGCACGACGCCGTCCCAGATCCAGGCCGCGGCCGCCGAGATAGGCGGTCTCGCGCCGGTGCGAAACCGGTCGACCGCCGGCCGCGTGCAGCCGCGCTCGGAGGCTCCGGTCACCCTGTCCCCCGGCGGCGGACTCAGCGGACACCTGACGGCGGGCAGATTCGCGGTTGCGGCCGCGCTCGCCGCGCCGCTGGGCGGCACCGCCGACGAGGCCGCAGAGCAGGCAGCCCGGCTGCGCGAGCGCGGGATCGAGACATTCTTCCTCGCCTCGCGGCCGAGCCCTCGCGCGCAGCTGAGCTCGATCGATCTAGCTTTCCAGCTGCAGCAGCGCGTCGAGGTCGAAGCGATTGCCACGATGACGACCTGGGACAAGACCATCATGGCGCTGCAGGCGGACCTGCTCGGCGCGGGCGCGCTCGGCATCAGGAACATCGTCTGCGAGACCGGCAACCCGCCGCTGCTCGGCGACTATCCGAACGTCGACGGCATCTGGGACGTCGACTCGGTCGGCCTGGTGGAGCTTGTGGCCGGGCTGAACAAGGGCATCGACTGCAACGGCCTGCCGCTCGCAACCCGGACCGCGTTCCTGGCCGGCGCCCGGTTCAACCCCGGCGCGGCGGACCTCGACGCCGAGATCGCCCGCACGATCCGGAAGGTCAGGGCCGGCGCGCGGTATCTGATCAGCCGACCCGTCCACGAGCTCGACGGGCTGCGCCGGGTGCTGGCCGGGATCGCGGGGACCGACGTGCCCGTGCTGGTGGCGATCGTGCCGCTGCGCAGCTTCGAGCATGCGGATTACCTGAGCCACGAGGTGCCCGACGTCAGCATCCCGGACGCGGCGCTGCACGCGCTCGAGCAGGCCGGCCCGCACGCAGCCCAGGTCGGCATCGACATGGCAGCTGCACTGCTGGCGGAGGCCAGCCCGCTCGTTCAGGGCGCGGTGCTGGCGCTGCCAGCCGACGACCCCGCGGCGGTTGACGTGCTGCTGAGCGTCCTGGCCTAGCCACATCCGATCCGGCCGCGATCCGCCGGCCAGCTCGCGTGCCCGGGCTACGCCGTTCGGCCGACGAATTGACGGCGCCCCGCAGGACTTATATCCGTGATGAGCGCGCTGAAGGCGGCTCGAGAGAATCGCCCGCCAACGGGCGGAGAATCGTCACTTGTTTAACGACACGCTGAAATACGGGCAATTGACCGGCGTGCGGTGCAGAATGATCTCTGCCTGGACGCCAACGCTGAGGGGCCGGGTCATGCTGAAAAAGATCCTCGTGTGGGCGCTCGTCGTCTTTGTCGTGTTCTACCTGCTCACGGATCCGAACGGCGCCGCCGCCTTTGTCTCCCACGTGCTGCATGGCCTGAAGACAGCCGGCAAGTCGCTATCGACCTTCGTCAGCAAGCTGTAGTCGCCATTCGGCTGGGAGGCGCGGCTCGCCGCGCGATCACCGCGATCCTTGAGCAACAGCCGTCAGCAGCGCAGGCCCAGCAGTCGGAGACTCCAAACGGCAGATAGCTGGGCCGGTCCATTCCGCTTCTTCGCAGGCTCCCTGAACTGTCAGTGGCAGTCGATACTATGGTCGATACCTCAGACTAGCGAGGGCGGGTGATCGGACGCATGAGCGAGGATGACGACCTCGATGGTGGGAACGCCATGCGGCCGCCCATCCGCAGCGAGGACGCCCTCTTCGGCGGGAACAAGTTCGTCGGCGGCAGCACCGCGCTGCCGCCCACAGCCGGCAGGCTCGATGGCTGCCCGGTCACCGATTGGTGGCCGCGGGCCGACGATGGGGTGCCGTTCGAGGTGCCGGACCTGCCGAACGAGGAACCGGAGCAGTGGCCGGTCGCCGACGAGGACCCTGAGCTACCGGCCGACGCACCCCAGTGGCTGACGGATGAGTTCTACCGCAGCGCCGAGGCCGAGCACGCCGCGTGGCTCGCCGGGCTACCCGACCACATTCGCGCCGATTACCTGGACGGCCCGTACACCGGCGCCGGAGAGTCGATCCCGCCAGGGTTCACGCACCGCGACCCCGGTGGTCCATCCGGCGCCGGATTCGCCGCCGGTGGTGCGCTGGATCAGCTCCCGCCCGGTCCGTGGCTCGGGTCGGCGCTGGCCAGCGTGACCGCCGATGGCTATGACGGGCTGACCGATTCCGAGCAGATCGGCGTGCTGCTCGGCTGGCAGCGCGAGGCCGCCTGGGCGCAGGCCGGCCTCGTCGCCGCGGTCAGCGGAGTGCGCAACCGACGGCTGTCGCAGTCGACCCGGCCAGGCTGGTCACGAGTGGCCGACCACATCACCGACGAGATCGCGATTGCGCTGCGGCTGACCAGCCTGTCCGCGGGCAGGCTGCTCGGCGTGGCCGCGGGGTTGGATCGGCTGGCCCCGGTGGCCGCTGCCCTGGCCGCCGGGCAGATCGACTGGGCCAAGGCTTGCCTGCTGGCGGACGAGCTCGCCGTCCTGACCGACGAGCAGGCCCTCGACATCGCCACCCGGCTGCTCGGCCAGGCCGGCGAGCAGACCACCGGCCAGCTGCGAGCCGCGCTCGCCCGTGCGGTCCTGGCCGTTGACCCGCACGCCGCCGAGCGGCGCAAGAACGCGGGCCGCAAGGACACCCGGGTCGAGCTCTGGCACGAGCCGTCCGGGAACGCCGTCCTCGCCGGACGCGAGCTGCGCCCGTCGGACGCGATCGCCGCCGACGCACAGCTGACCGCTGATGCCCGCTGGCTGCGCACGCGCGGCATGCCCGGCACGATCGCAGAGCTGCGTGCCGCCGCCTATCTCGCCCGCCTCAGCGGCCGCGACCTGGCCAGCATGCTGCCTGCCGCCGACGGCAACGTGAACCACCCCGCCAGTGACCACCCCGCCAGTGACCACCCCGCCAGTGACGACCCCGCCAGTGATCACGCCACGAGCGACCTATCTGCCGACGCCCGCGGTCGCGGCTCCTCCGAAGCTGGCTGTGCCGACGGGAGCGGCGAGGGTGGCAGTGGCCCAGGCGGCGGCCGGAATGCCGGTCCGCCGAGCGGCACCATCAACCTGACGATGCCGCTGTCGGCGTTCGCTGGCCTCACCGACAACCCCGGTGAGGTCGCCGGACACGGTGTCATCGACGCGGCAACCGGCCGCGACCTAGCCGCCCGCCTCGCCGACACTGCCCGGTGGTGCCTCACGCTCACCGACGCCGACGGCCGGGCTGTCGCGCACGCCTGCGCCCGCCGCGGCCGCCAGCCCGACCGGCCGAAGCCCCGCGAGCCAGGAGCCGCCATCCGCTGGGCGGCCGGGCTTCGCCACCGGATGCAGTACCTGGAGACCGGGATCTGCAGCCACTCGCGCCGATCCGTCAGCTACACCCCGTCCGCGACCCTGCGCCATCTCGTCGAGATCCGGCAGCGCACCTGCTTTGCGCCTGGCTGCCGCAGACCGGCCGCGCGATGCGACATCGACCACACGATCCCTTTCGACCAGGGCGGGATCACCTGTGACTGCAACACTGCGCCCGGTTGCCGGCGCCATCACCGCTGTAAACAACTACCCGGCTGGCACCTCACGCAGGACCAGCCGGGCGTCATGACCTGGCGGCTGCCCGGCGGCCGGATCTATCAAACGCTGGGCGAGCCTTATCCGACGTAGTCGTCAAGGC
>JASHSZ010000583.1 GCA_030040815.1 Streptosporangiaceae bacterium | reverse complement strand
TCGGCGTAGCCGTGCTCGGAACGGCGCTGAACCTCCGATACCAGCACCTCATGTCCACGCTGATCGGCCACCACGCCGTGCCCCCGGCGATCCGAGTTATCGTCCTCGGATCCGTCGGCGGGGCACTTCAGGTCGCGGCGCGCGTCCCCGGGCCTACAGGTACTGCGCTCGCCGACGCCGCCCGGCGATCATTTTTGTCCGGCATGGACCTCGGGCTGCTCATCGCCACCATCGTCGTGGTGGCCGCAGCCTCCGTCGTGCTGCTCGCGCTCCCTCAGCGCCCTCTCCGCCAGGAAGCCGACGGGCCGTCTTAGCCGCGGCGATCACCGAAGCGCCCTGTCGAGGAGGCTGCCCTGAATGATCCGCAGCACGAGGCGGCGGTCCTCGACTGCGTCGTTCTACGTGCTCAAAACCGCCGCCATGGCGTCCAGCGCGGATGGTACGAGCGCGTAGTAGGCCCACTTGCCGCGCTTGTCGCGGGTGAAGATCCCGGCGTCGACGAGGATCTTGAGGTGGTGGGAGATGGTCGGCTGGGTCAGGCCGAGCGGGTCGGTCAGATCGCACACGCACGCCTCGCCGCCCTCATGCGCGGCCACCATCGAGACCAGCCGCAGCCGGGTCGGATCGGCCAGCGCCTTCAGGATGCGCGCCAGGTCACCGGCCTGGCTTGCCGTCAGCGGCTCGCGCACCAGTGGCGTGCAGCACGCGTCGGCCAGCGGCGGCAGCTCGGACCTGGGCTGGAAGGTGACGACGGGGCTCATCCACTCAGTATGCGCTACCCATTGACAAGCGTCTATCCGTGGCGCACTGTTTTTGTATCGACAGTGATCTATGCGAGGGTGATCGTCATGACGGACCTGGCCAGCACCGACTTGCGCGAGGAAGTGCGCGCCCGCTACGCCGAGGCCGCCCGCGCGGTCATGGACCCCAGGTCCGGTGTCTCCGCCAGCTGCGGCGGCACGCCAGCTACCGAACCGTGCTGCGACAGCCCGTCAGTCACCGAATCCTGCCGCGGCACCGGGTCGGCCGCCCTGGACACCGCTGGCGCGTTCGGCCAGCTCTACGGTGAGGATGAGACCGACGGCCTGCCCGACGAAGCCGTCCTGGCCAGCCTGGGCTGCGGCAACCCGCTGGCCGTCGCCGACCTGCGCGAGGGCGAGCGAGTCCTCGACCTCGGGTCTGGCGGGGGCATCGACGTCCTGCTGTCCGCTCGCCGGGTCGGCCCGGCCGGCTTCGCCTACGGCGTCGACATGACCGACGACATGCTCGCGCTCGCGCGATCCAACGCGGCGAAGGCCGGCGCCACCAACGTCGAGTTCCTCCAGGGGGACATCGAGGCCGTGCCGCTGCCCGACGGCGCCGTCGACGTGGTCATCTCCAATTGCGTCATCAACCTGTCGACCGACAAGCCGGCCGTGCTCGCCGAGATGTTCCGGGTCCTGGTGCCCGGCGGCCGGATCGGCATCGCCGATGTCGTCGCCGACGATGACATGACACCGGCTGACCGAGCCGCCGCTGGCTCCTACGCTGGCTGCATCGCTGGCGCGCTGTCCCGGACCGAGTACCTGGACGGGCTGGCAGCCGCCGGTTTCACTGACGCCTCAGTGACCTTCACCAGCGATACGCCGGGCATGCACGCGGCGATCATCCGCGCCGTCAAGCCTGTCGCCAGGGGCTAGGCGACCGGGACAGACAGCAGCCCGGCCATCCGCTCGAGCGCGGCCGGGACCAGGCGGTAGTAGACCCAGGTGCCGCGCCGCTCGCTGTCGATGAGCCCGGCCTCGCGCAGCACCTTTAGGTGATGGCTAATGGTGGGCTGGGACAGTTCGAAGGCGCTGGTCAGGTCGCACACGCAGACCTCGCCGCCTTCGCGGGCGCCGATCAGGGACACCAGCCGGAGCCGGACCGGGTCGCCGAGCGCCCTGAATACCTGGGCTAGTCCTGCCGCCGATGCCTCATCGATCGGCTCGCTGACCAGGGCCGGCTGGGCGCAGGCCTCGGGGCCGGTCACGGCGACGACCGGCAGATCGGCGGGCGCGTGCTCTATTGACATGCCTCTATGTTGACGAGAATCGATGCACGATGGCAAGCTGACGTCTGCATCGATAGCTGTCTATGAAGACCAGGGAGTGCTGGCGTGAGCGAGGTCGCGCTGTGGCGGCGGCTGACCGCCGAGTTCCTCGGCAGCGCGTTCCTGGCCGCGCTGGTCATCGGATCTGGCATCGCGGCGCAGCGGCTGTCTCCCGGTGACACGGGCCTGGAATTGCTGGAAAACGCCGCCGCCACCGCCGCCGGGTTGTTCGCCATCATCCTTATGTTCGGGCCGGTCTCCGGCGGTCACTTCAACCCGGTCGTGTCATTCGTCGACGCGGCATTCCGCGGCGTGTCCTGGCGTGATGCCGCGGCCTGCCTGCCGGCCCAGGTAGCCGGGTGCATCGCTGGCGCGATCGCAGCCAACCTGATGTTCGCGCTGCCCGCGGTGACTATCTCCACCAAGAGCCGGGCCACCCCGGCCCATATCCTGTCCGAGGTCATCGCCACGCTCGGCCTTATCCTGGTGATCTTCGCCCTGGCCCGGTCGGGCCGAAGCCGCGTGACTCCCGCCGCGGTGGGCGCCTATATCGGTGCGGCCTACTTCTTCACCTCCTCGGCCAGCTTCGCCAACCCGGCGATCACCATCGGGCGGATGTTCTCCGACACCTTCGCCGGTATCGCGCCGGCCTCGGCTCCGGCCTTCATTGGCGCCCAGGTCGCCGGCGGCGTGCTCGCTGTCCTCGTCGTCAAAGCTCTGTATCCCGGCACCACGCCCGCTGAAGCCGCCGATGTCGTTGTCCCGCATGCCACCGGCGTGGCACCCGACGGCGCGGCGGTTCCGGCCGCCAGCACCGTCACCCGTCCCGGCGGCTAACAGGAGCGGCGCATGCACCTGGTCATGATCGGCGGCAGCGACGCGGGCATCAGCGCCGCCCTGCGCGCCCGCGAGCTCGACCCCTCAGCCGACGTCACCGTTGTCGTCGCCGACTCTTATCCGAACTTCTCCATCTGCGGCATCCCGTACTACGTCTCCGGCGAGGTGACCCACTGGCGCAACCTGGCCCACCGCACCGTCGCCGACCTGGAAGCAACCGGGATGGTCCTGCGGCTGGACACCACAGCCCGCCGCATCGACGTTGCGGGCCGCAAGCTTCTGGTCACCGGGCCAGACGGCCAGGAGAAGGTGATCGGCTACGACAAGCTGATTATCGGAACCGGCGCGGTCCCGGTCGCGCCGCCGATCACCGGCCTCGCCGGACCCGCCGCGCTGGGAAACGAGGACGGCGTCCACGTGCTGCACACGATGGGCGACACCTTCGCCGTCATGCGCACGCTCGAACAGGCATCACCTGCCAGCGTCGTCATCGTCGGTGCCGGGTACGTCGGCCTGGAAATGGCCGACGCCCTGATCTCGCGCGGCCTGGCCGTCACGCAGATCGAGCAGCTATCCGAGGTACTCGCGACCGTCGATGCCGAACTCGGCGCGCTGGTCCACGCCGAGCTCGCCGCACAGGGCGTTGAGGTGCTGACCGGTACGACGGCCCGGCAGATAAGCAAGGCTCTGTCGGACGGCAAAGCGAGGCTGCGTGTGGAAGCGCAGACGGCATCGGGCGAAGCTGTCGAGCGGATGGCAGACCTGGTCCTAGTCGTCGCCGGCGTCCGCCCGGACACCGGGCTGGCTGCTTCGGCCGGCGCACGACTGGGGGTCCGTGCCGCCATTCAGGTCGACCATGCCATGCAGACCGGCCTGCCCGATGTGCTGGCCGCAGGCGACTGCGTCATCACCCATCACCGGCTGCTCGGCGAGACCTACCTGCCGCTCGGCACCACCGCGCACAAGCAAGGCAGGGTCGCCGGCGAGAACGCGCTCGGCGGCAGCCGGCACTTCGCCGGGAGCCTCGGCACCCAGGTGGTGAAGATCTTCGACCAGGCCGCAGCCCGCACGGGGCTGCGGCACGATGAGGCTGCGGCGGCCGGATTCGACCCCGTCACGGTCCAGTCCGAGGCCGACGACCACAAGGCCTACTACCCCGGAAGCCACCGCATCACCATGCGCGTCACCGGCGACCGCCGCACCGGCCGGCTGCTGGGCATGCAGCTATTCGGCCACAAGCACGCCGAGATCGCCAAACGGATCGACATCGCCGCCACCGCGATCTACAACGGCATGACAGTCGGGGACATGAGCGACCTCGACCTGTCCTACACCCCACCGCTGGGCAGCCCTTGGGAAGCAGTCCAGATGGGCGCCCAAGCCTGGGACCGGGAGGTTTCATCGGCGCTTGGATAAAGGAGAGTGCCCACCCGGCCCGCCGTGTCATGACGCAGGCCGAGCGGACGTGCCTGCACGGCCTGCCAGCGGCTCCAAGCCCTCGGGCAAGCCGAGAACACGGCCGAGGACAAGAGTCGGCGGTCCTGTTCCTGCGCATGCACAACGCCGGACGCTCGTGCGGCTGCCGGAACTCGGCGAGGGCATCTCCTGCTCGGTACAGACGGGCCGCGCGCTCGCTGCCAGCAGCCGTCGTGGCGAAGCGAGCACGGCAGACTGGACACGCTGTCTCTGACCACCCGCGACCGCCATCGCGGCCCGGCCGCGGCCACAGCGACTCAGCGGCGCCCGGCCCTTACCGACGAGCAGTGAATGCACAAGCACAGCCACAGCCCGGAGCCCGCCCGATCATCAAGGGCCGCCACTCGAGCTTCCACCAAACGGGGAAACCTC